>JBOGZM010000429.1:0-4330 GCA_050697255.1 Solirubrobacterales bacterium | reverse complement strand
GACCTCACCTATCCGGCGATCTTGGACCGGAGCGGTCAGATCGCCGAGCGGTACGGCGTCACCGCGCTGCCCCAGACGTTCTTCATCTCGGCGGGCGGGGACATCGTGGGGGAGGTGGCGGGCAGCCCTTCCATCCGGCAACTGGAGCTTGGGACCGCTGCCGCCAAGTCGGGAAAGCCGTTCGGGAGCGAGCAGGGGAGCAGCCGGATGCCGCTCGGATGAGACCCGGGCAGCCCTAGACAGCTTCCTGCAGCGCGGCGATCTCGCGCGTCCGAGCCAGACGCCCGAGCGCGTCCCCCTCCAGCCGGCGGACCTTGTTGCGGGACATGCCGAGACGCTCGACGACCTGCGCGATCGTGTGCGGCTCGCCCTCGTCGGTGAGGCCGTAGCGGAGCTCCAGCACGATCCGCTGCTCGTCGGGCAACTCGGCCAGCGCTGCGCGCACGACCTCCTCCCGGAGGCTCAGCTCCACCTCCTCTTCGGGCTGCGTGTCTGTGCTCTCGAGCACATCGCCGAGCGACGTCTCCTCTCGCTCACCGAGCGGCCTGTCGAGGCTGGTCACGGTCCGCGCCGCCGCCTGCATGTCGCGGACCTGCGGGATCGGGATCTCCGCCGCCTGCGCGATCTCCTCGTCCGTCGGCTGGCGGCCGAGCGCCGTGATCAGGCGCCTCTGCGCGCGAGCGATCTTCTTCTCGCGCTCTACTACATATACGGGCAGCCTGATCGTGCGGGCGCCATTGGCGATCCCGCGCTCGACAGCCTGGCGGATCCACCAGGTGGCGTAGGTCGAGAACTTGTACCCGCGCCGCCAATCGAACTTCTCGGTCGCGCGGATCAGGCCCAGGATTCCCTCCTGGATCAGATCGAGAAGCGTGAGCTGGTTGCCCTGATACCGGCGCGCGATCGAGATCACGAGCCGTAGGTTCGCGTTGATCATGAGCGTCTTTGCGTTGCGATCCCCACGCTCGATGCGCTTCGCGAGGTCCACTTCCTGGGCAGCGGTCAACAACTTGAAGCGGTTGACCTCCCTCAGGAACAGCTGGAGTGCATCCGTGGTGACCGCGGCGAGCGCGTCGTTGGCGTAGCTGACCTGCTCCGCGACCTCGCGGCCGCAGTCGTCGCTGAGATCGATCCCACGGCGCTCGACCTGGTCGAGGACCTCCTCGACCACCGGGTCGGGCAGGTCGAGCTCCTCGGCCAGCCGGCCCACCTCTGAGAGCTCGATGCAGCCGGTTTCCTCACCGTACGCGAGCAGTGCACGGATGCGGTCGTCCCGCCGGCTCCCGGCGGCCTGAGGCGTGCGACGCTCGCTCGCGCTCCCCATCTCGCCTTTCCTTATTTCCCCGTGCAGGCGAACGTATGCCCCGGATTCGGGGAATTTGGAGGGTGAACGGCCAAAGGCTGAGGGGCGGCTGCCTGCCGCCCCTCAGCTTCGCCCTCGGCCTAACTAGGCCTGACTACGGGATGAAGATGCCCTGCACGCCGAACAGCGTGTTGGGCGCGGTAGCGGCGGCCCCGTCCGGGCCACCGTCGGTCACCTGGACCTGCTGGATCTCCACGATCCCCCGCTTGCCGTCCTTGACGGCGCCCGGGACGACCGCGTTGGCGGTGGTGTTGGTGGTGCACCTTCCGCCGATCGCTGTGTTCCCTGTCGCTGCGCAGGTCGCGATGACGGGGAACGGAATGTCGACCACGGTCGCAGCGTCCGTGCCGCCGCCGGGAGCCACCGCGTTGAAGTGGTCCGTGATGCGGATCTGTGCATTCCCTTCCAGCTCGCCCGTGTAGTCGGCACCATCGGCCGCATTGGCGGTACCGCAGGCAGCGGTGCCGGCCTTGCAGCGGATGTCCGTCGCGTCCGCCGTGAGCTTCACGTCGGAGTCGTCGGGCGCACCCGGCACGCCGACCAGGACCGCGATGCGGATGCTCGCGACCGAGTTCGCCGTAGCGCCATTCGCGTCGGGCGTGCCGACGGTGATGGAGTTCGACGTCTGAACGGGCGGGTTACACGACGGGAACGCCAGCGGCGGCCCGTGCGTGCGGTTCGGCGCCGTGCACTGGTTGTACGACGGCACCATCGACAGGACCATCGGGCTCGCCGCCCTCGGTCGTGCGTGCGTTGCAGAGGCTACCTCGGCAACGACCAACGTCATGATGCCAGTGACGGCCAGTGCCAGCGGTAGCATGGTTCGCGCCTTCAGGGCCATATAGCGCCTCCTCCCATGGCTTGGGTTTAGTTGATCTCTCCCCCGTTGCCGGCAGAGCAAACCGCGGCAACGGCAGGGACTACCTACCCGCTTTCGCCGGGTCCTGAACGTTGGGTCAGTAAAAAATCGGACAAAGGCGCAATTTGTCGAAATTCGGTCTTCATGACGGCGCGCGCTTCCGCTGACGTCCGGCGCGCGCTTGGTCCCCGCCGGAATTCGACCGTGGCGCTCATCGCCCGATGACGTTCGCGATCGCCTGGCTCGCCTTTCCCATCGTCCTGGGGCTGATCTGCTTCGGGTGCGGGCTGCTGCTCGAGGAGCTGTCGCGGCGACGGCTGCCGGTCCTCCTGCTGATGCCGATGGGGCTGGCGTTCGTGATCGTGCTGGTTCAGCTCGCCACGATCAGCGACGCGACGGCGGAGGTCGGTGTCCCGGTCGCGATCGCCTCCGCGGCAGCCGGCTTCGGCCTCTCCTACCCGTGGGGCCGGATCGATCCCTGGGCTGTCCTGGCGCCGCTGCTCGCGTACGGCGCCTATGCGGCGCCGGTGGTGCTCTCCGGAGACCCAACGTTCGCCGGCTACATCAAGCTGGACGACACCGCCACCTGGTTCGCTCTCACGGACCGCGTGATGGAGCACGGGCGCAGCCTCGAGGGGCTCGCCCCCTCCTCCTACGAGGCGACGCTCGCCTTCAACCTGGCCGACGGCTATCCGATCGGGGCCTTTCTTCCGCTCGGCGTGGGGCGTGCGTTGGTGCGTCAGGACGTCGCGTGGGTCTTCCAGCCCTATCTCGCATTCGTCGCAGCGATGCTGGCGGCGGCGCTCTACGTCATCGCGGGCACCGTCCTGCGAGCCGGCCCCGCCCGCATGCTGGCAGCCGTCCTCGGCGCCCAGCCGGCGCTGCTGTTCGGGTATGTGCTGTGGGGCGGGGTCAAGGAGATCGTCGCGGCCGCGCTGGTCGCGCTGCTTGCCGCGCTGGTGGCCCTCATTTTCTTGGAGGAAGACAGCTCCCGCGACCGGGATCTCGTGGTGATCGCCGTCGCCTGCGCCGCGCTGATCACCGTGTTGAGCGCCACGGGGGGCGTGTGGCTGCTGGGCCTGCTGCTGCCGGCGGCGGCGCTCGTGGTGCGACGCTCCGGAGGGCGCGCGGCGATTCGCAGCGGAGCGATCGTCGTGCTCGGCGCGGGCGCACTCTCGGCGCCCCTGTTCGCAGCCGGGGGCTTCGTGCCACCGACTTCGTCCCCCGTGACGAGCGACACCGCCAAGGGCAACCTCGTGGAGCCGCTCAGCTGGCTGCAGCTGTTCGGCGTCTGGCCGGCGGGGGACTTCCGGTTCGAGCCGGCCGGCATGACGGTCACGTATTTGCTCATCGGAGCGGTCGCGGTCGCAGCCGCGATCGGGCTCGCGCTCGCGTGGCGACGACGCGTGAGTGGCCTCCTGGTGTTCGTCGCCGGCACCGCCGCGGCGGCGGTCGCGATCGTTGCGTTCGCCTCGCCATGGGTCGATGCCAAGGCGCTCGCGACAGCCTCGCCGGTGGTCGTCTTCGCGGCGTCGATCGGCGCCGGCCTGCTGGCCCAGAGCGGGCAGCGCGTCGCCGCCGTGCTCGTGGCGGTGGTGGTGTCCGGAGGAGTGCTGTGGTCGAACGTGCTGGCCTACCACGAGGTGAACCTGGCGCCGCACGACCGGCATGCCGAGCTCGAGCGGATCGGCGATCTGATCGCTGGTCAGGGACCGACGCTGATGACTGAGTACGAGCCCTATGCGGTGCGGCACTTCCTGCGCGAGGCGGATGCCGAGGGAGCGTCGGAGTTACGCCGGCGGCTGGTGCCGCTGCGATCCGGCCGCCCGCTGCGCAAGCTCGGCACGGCCGACATCGACGAGTTCCAGCTCGGGGGGATCCGTGCATACCGCTCCCTGGTCCTGCGCAAATCTCCAATCGGGAGCCGGCCGCCGTCCGTCTACCGCCTGCTGTCGCGCGGCCGGTTCTACGACGTGTGGCAGTTGGCCCCGGGGCGGGAGGACTCGCTGCTCGAGCACGTCCCGCTCGGCCGCCCCGGCGAGCCGGCCGTACGGCCGGCCTGCGCGCAGGTCCGCGCGCTTGCGCAGCGGGCCTCCGCCGCCGGAGGG
>JBOGZM010000428.1:0-9433 GCA_050697255.1 Solirubrobacterales bacterium | reverse complement strand
CAGCTTCCTTTCCTCGAGCCAGGCGACGACCTTCTCGACCGTCTCGTTCGTGTCCTCGTCCTCGATGATCGTGCCCTTCTCCTTCTGCGGCGGCGGGTTCAGCGCGACCACCTTCGTGCGCGACCCGTCCTCGCCGATGCGCGACGCCTCGATGCCGGCATCGCCGGCCGAAACCTTGTCGAGCGGCTTCTTCTTCGCGCCCATGATCGCCTTCAAGGAGGGGTAGCGGGGCTCGTTGATCGCGTCACCGACGCTGATCACGGCGGGCAGCTCGACCTCCACCGTGTCGTAGCCGTACTCGGCCTGGCGCTCGCAGCGGAGGTTGCCGTCGTGGGTGTCGATCTTGATCACCTGGGTCAGCGATGGCATCTGCAGGTGGTCGGCGACGACCGCCCCCATCGTGTAGCACTCGCCGTCGTCCGACTGCTGGCCGAGCAGCACCAGGTCGGGGCTCTCGCGCTTCAGCACCTGCGCCAGCGCGTATCCGGAGGCGCACACGTCGGAGCCGGCAAGCGCGTCGTCCGTGAGCTGCACGGAGCGGTCGGCGCCCAGCGAGACGGCCTTGTGGAGCGCACGCTGAGCCGACTCGGGCCCCATCGTGACGGCTACGACCTCGTCCACCTGGACCGTGCCGCCCTCCTTGATCTGCATCGCCGCCTCGATCGCGTGCGTGTCGAAGGGGTTCAGGTTCTTCTCGCCACTGCGGTCCAGGCGCATCGTGCTCGGGTCCATGCGCTTTTCGACGGCGGCGTCGGGGACTTCCTTTACGAGGACACAGATCTTCAAGAATCGCCTCCGATCTCGGTCTGGCTGGCGGGAGCCGGGGACCCGCCGATGTTACTTGACTGACTAATCAATCGCATGTCCCACGGCATCGTACGCCACGCGGCTCACGAACTGCTCACGGCACCGCGAACGAACTCCACGATGTCCTGCGTGGAGGCGCCCGGAGTGAAGACCTGGGACACGCCCAGCCCCTTCAGCTCGCTGATGTCGTCGGCGGGGATCGTGCCGCCCAGGATCACGACCACGTCCTCCGCCTCCTTGGCCTTCAGCAGCTCCATGACGCGCGGGACCAGCGTCATGTGCGCCCCCGAGAGGATCGACAGCCCCACGACGTCGGCGTCCTCCTGGATCACGGTCTCCGCGATCTGCTCGGGGGTCTGGTGAAGCCCCGTGTAGATCACCTCCATGCCGGCGTCACGCAGCGTGCGGGCGATGATCTTCGCGCCGCGGTCGTGACCGTCGAGCCCCGGCTTGGCCACGACGACGCGGATCTTGCGTGATCCCGGTTTTTCGGCAGCCGTGTCCTGGGTCGCGTGCATGGACTGGGAAGGTGGCCTCCGCCCAGGGTGCCCTCAGGGCACGGGCCGAAGCCGCGGGATTGTATCGGCGGCTGCCCTACTTGGCGGGCTGAGTCGCCTCCGCGGGTGCCGTCGCGAGCTGCCCCTCGGCGAGCCGGGAGCGCAGCACCTTCTTGTCGAACTTGCCCACGCTCGTCTTGGGGACGGCCTCGATGAAGGCGTACTCGTCCGGCAGCCACCACTTCGCGACCAGGGGCTCGAGGTGTGCGCGCAGGTCCTCCGGCGCCGGGCTGGCGCCCTCGCGGCAGACGATGCACGCCAGCGGGCGCTCGGTCCAGCGCTCGTCCGGCTTGGCGATCACGGCCGCCTCCATTACGTCTGGATGCGACATGAGCGCGTTCTCCAGCTCGACCGAGGAGATCCACTCACCGCCCGACTTGATCAGATCCTTGGCCCGGTCGGTGATCCGCAGGAAGCCCTTTGGGTCGATCGAGGCCACGTCACCGGTCCGCAGCCAGCCGTCGTGGAACTTGTCGGCCCCGGAAGGGTCCTCGTAGTACTCGCGGGCGATCCAGGGCCCGCGCACCTCGACCTCGCCGGTCGACTCGCCGTCCCACGGAACCTCGCCCTCGTCGCCCATCAACCGCACGTCGACGAGCGGGACGATCCGCCCGGTGGCGGTGCGGTAGCGCCAGTGCTCCTCGCCCTCCGCATCCGCAGGGGGACGCGCGACCGAGCCGATCGGGCTCGTCTCCGTCATGCCCCAGGCCTGCATGATCTTCACGCCGTGGCGCTCCTCGAAGCCCCGCATCAGGGACTCCGGCACCGCGGCGCCGCCGCACACGACGGTCCGGAGGCTCGACAGGTCGGGCTTTTTCTCGTCGGCGTAGCGCAGGAGGTCCATCCAGATCGTCGGCACGGCGCCTGCGATCGTGACGCGCTCGGACTCGATCAGGTTCGCGAGCGGCTCCGCCTGGAGGAAGCGGCCCGGCATGACGAGCCCGGCCCCCACCATCGCGCATGCGTACGGGAACCCCCAGGCGTTCACGTGGAACATCGGGACCACCGGCAGCACGCGGTCCGAGGCGGTCACGCCGATCGTGTCGGCGAGCGCGCTCGCCATGCAGTGCAGCACGTTCGAGCGGTGCGAGTAGAGCACTCCCTTCGGGTTGCCCGTGGTGCCGCTGGTGTAGCAGAGTCCCGCCGCGGTGCGCTCGTCCAGCTCCGGGTAGTCGTAGGCGCCGCGGTGCTCCGCGATCAGGTCCTCGTAGCGGATCGCGTTCGGCAGCGGCCCCGCGTCCCCGTCGCCGACGACCACGTACCGCTCGACCGTCTCGAAGCTCGGCGCCACCTTCGCGAGCAGGGGCACGAGCGAGTCGTCGACGAAGATCACCTTGTCCTGGGCGTGGTTGACGATGTAGGTGAGCTGCTCCTCGAACAGGCGGATGTTGATCATGTGCAGCACGGCGCCCCTGCAGGGCGCCGCCATGTACAGCTCGAGGTGCGGTTGCGAGTTCCACATGAACGTCGCGACCCGGTCGCCCTGCCGCACGCCCAGCGACTCGAGGCCGCGCGCGAGCGCGTCGACGCGCTCCGCGACTTCGCCGTAGGCCGCGCGGGTCGTGCCGCCGTCGGTGAGCGTCACCACCTCCGCGTCCGCGCACGGGCCGCGCATGCGGTCGAGCACGTGCTTCAGCGTCAGCTGGTAGTCGTTCTGCATCAGGCCTTCGAGCATCGCTTCCCCCTATGCGCTCGGGTCGAGCACGACCTTGAGCGCCTCTTTCTGATCGAACAGCTCGTATCCCTTGGCCGCCTCGGACAGCGGCAGCCGGTGCGACACGATCGCCTTCGGATCGAGCCGCCCGTGGCGAATCAGCTCGATCACCTCGTCCATGTGGGCCTGCACGTTCGCGACGCCGGCCATGAGCGTGATGTTCTTCAGCCACATCTCCCCGATCGGGAGCTGCGCCGCGTCCTCGACGTACATCCCGGGCATCGAGATCACACCTCCCATGCGCACGAGCGGGAAGGCGGCCGCGAGCGCCGACTCGTGCCCGACAGCGTCCACGACCAGGTCCGCCCCCCGCCAGTCGGTCGAATCCAGCACGACGTCCGCCGGATCCACCTCCTTGGGGTTCACCGGGACCGCCCCCAGGCTCTCGGCCAGCGCCAGTCGCTCCGGGACCATGTCGACCGCCAGGACGGTCCCCGCGCCGAGCGCCCGCGCCGCCATCACGGTGCAGAGCCCCACCGGACCGCAGCCGATCACGGCCACGAAGTCGCCCGGCCGCATGTCGGTCTTGCGAATCGCGTCGTAGCCGGTCGTGAGGATGTCGCCGACGAACAGCATGTCCTCGTCGGCGAGCATCTCCCCGTCGCTCTCGGGGAACTTCCGGAGCGTCAGGTCGGCCTCGGGGACGCGCACGTACTGGGCCTGGGCGCCGGGCAGGTCACCCATCACCATCCCCATCCCGAAGACGCGGATCATCACGCACTTCATGTAGGCCCCGCGACGGCAGAACCAGCAGTTGCCGCAGGCGACGAAGAACGACCCGACCGCGCGCTCCCCCTCCTCGAACTGGGTCACGCCGTCGCCCTTGGCCTCGATCGTGCCGAGGTACTCGTGGCCGAGCACGAACCCGTCCTCCATCTCCAGACGGCCGTGATAGGGGTGCAGGTCGGTGCCGCAGATCGCGGCGCGGTCGACCCGCAGCAGCACGTCGTCCGGCTCTTCGATCTTTGGTCGCGGGACCTCCTCGACGCGCACGTCGTGAGGGCCGTGGAATACGACTGCCTGCATCTGCTCCATGGGGCGCGACGATAACCGACCCGCATAATCACCGTGTGCAGTCGCCGCTGTTCGAGCTTCGCGAGGTGACCCTGTCACGGGCCGGGGAGGTCGTGCTGCGCGATGTGAGCGCGGAGTTCCCGAAGGGCGCCGTGTGCGTCGCCGGCCCCTCCGGCTCGGGCAAGTCGAGCCTGCTGCGCCTGCTCAACCGGCTCGCCGATCCCGATCGGGGCGAGGTCCGCTACCGCGGCCGCGACGTGCGCACCCACGACGTGCTGGCGTTGCGCCGCGAGGTGTCGCTTGTGCCACAGCTGCCGGCGCTGCTGGAGGGCACGGTGGCGGACAACATCGAGTTCGCAGCCCGCCTCGCGGGGCCCTCGCCCGACATCGGCCGCACACTCGAGTACGCAGGCCTGGATGCGTCATTCGCGGACCGCGACGCCGAGCGCCTGTCGGTCGGCGAGCAGCAGCGCGTGATGCTGGCCCGCTCGCTGGCCCAGGAACCGGAGGTGCTGCTGCTGGACGAGCCCACGTCGGCGCTCGACGAGACCGCCCGCGACTCGGTCGAGCAGACGCTGCTGCGTCTGCGGAGCGAGCTGGGAATCTCCTACGTGCTCGTGACCCACGACCCGGATCAGGCCGCCCGCATGTCCGACTGGTGCCTCCAGCTTGCGCTTGGTGGAACGCTGATCGGCATGGGGGCGCTGACCCCGAGCGCGTGACCGCGCCGGTCGACGTCTCGCTGGGCCAGCTCGCGGCCACGCTCGCACTCGTGGCGATCGCGATCGCCGTTTCGATCTGGGTGCACGTGGACCTGGAGCGCGACATCGCGGTCGCGGTCGCCCGGTCGTTCGTGCAGTTGAGCGCCGTCGGGCTGGTGATCAACGCGATCTTCGAGGAGGACCGGCTGGTGTTCGTGATCGCGCTGATCACGGCGATGGTGCTGTTCGGCGCGCTCACGGCACGCAATCGCGCCCGCCGCGTGCCGGGCGCGTTCTGGCCGCTGCTCGTGGCGCTCGCGACGGCGGGTGGGCTGACGCTGGTGCTGGTCGTGGTACTGGGCGTGTTCGAGCCCGACCCCCGCTTCCTCGTGCCCGTCGGGGGGATGGTGGTCGGCAACGCGATGACCTCGGCGGCCGTCGCGCTCAACCGCCTGGGCGACGACATGCGCGCCTCTGCAGCGCGGATCGAGGCGACGCTGGCGCTCGGCGCCACCGCGGCGCAGGCGGCGCTCCCGGTCGTGCGGTCGAGCCTGCGGTCCGGCATGATCTCCCTCGTGGATTCGACGAAGACGACGGGCCTGATCTTCTTCCCCGGCACGATGGTCGGGATGCTGCTCGCGGGCGCGGACCCGGTGGAGGCCGTGCGCCTGCAGCTCGTCCTGCTCTACACGCTGCTCGGCAGCGTCGCGATCGCGGCGCTGATCGCGACGTCGCTGGCGTACCGCAACTTCTTCACCCCCGCCCATCAGCTCAAGGATCTGCCTGCATAGGAGGACCAATGGCGACCACACCCCACACCGCTGCCCCCACCCTGCCGATCGTCCCCACCTCCGAGGAGCAGATGCTGCGCGAGACGGTGCGCCAGATCTGTGCCGGCTTCGGCCCCGACTACACGCGTCGCAAGGTGGCCGAGGACGAGCCGCCCCGCGAGCTGTGGGACGCGCTCGCCAGCGGGGGCTTCCTGGGCGTCAACATCCCCGAGGAGTACGGCGGGGGCGGGCTCGGGATGTCGGCGCTGGCGGCGGTCGGCGAGGAGATCACGGCCAGCGGGTGCTCGCTGCTGCTGATCGTGGTCTCGCCCGCGATCGTCGGCAGCATCCTCGTGCGGCACGGCAACGAGGAGCAGAAGGACCGCTGGCTGCGCGGCATCGCCGCCGGCACGACGAAGATCGCGTTCGCGATCACGGAGCCCGGCGCGGGCTCGAACTCCCACAACCTCTCGACGTCCGCGCGGCGCGCCAACGGCGGCTACGTCCTGCGTGGCGAGAAGACATACATCTCCGGGGTCGAGGACTCCGATGCGATCCTGGTCGTGACGCGGGCACGCGACGACGACGGCAACCTCGGGCTGCCGCTGCTGTTCATCGTCGATTCCGACGCGCCGGGCCTCGAGCGCCAGCACATCCCGACGGCGCTGCGCCAGCCCGACAAGCAGTGGACGCTGTTCTTCGACGACGTCGAGGTGCCGGCGGACCGGCTCGTGGGAGCGGAGACCGGGGGGTTGAAGGCGGCTTTCGACGGACTGAACCCGGAGCGCATCATGGGCGCGGCGGTCGCCTGCGGCGCCGGCGGGCGAGCGCTCGAGATGGCGGCCGCCTATGCCCGTGAGCGCGTGGTCTGGCAGGGACCGATCGGCGCCCACCAGGGCATCTCACATCCGCTCGCGCAGGCGAAGATCGAGCTCGAGCTGGCGCGCCTGATGATGCAAAAGGCGGCGGCGCTCTATGACGCCGGCGCGCCCGCGGGCGAGGCCAGCAACATGGCCAAGTACGCGGCGGCCGAGGCCTCGATCAGGTGCGTCGACCAGGCGATCCAGACCCATGGCGGCAACGGCTTCGCGCTCGAGTACGGGTTGACCGACATGTACTGGGGAGTGCGCCTCGTGCGCACGGCGCCGGTGTCGCGCGAGATGATCCTGAACTACGTCGCCGAGCACTCGCTCGGACTGCCGCGCAGCTATTAGGCGCGGCCCGCTGCTCAGATGGACGGCCGCGCCGAGCGGCGCTTGCTCTCCTGTGGCTCGGGCTTGGCGAGCACGGTCACCGTGCCCCGCATCCCGGCCCACCGGCGGCAGATGTAGCGATACACGCCGGGCCTGCGGAAGGTTCGCTTCCAGTGCCCCTTGACGCGGGTGCGCGCACCCTTGCGTGACGTACCCTTGGGGATCTTCGTGAACCGGATGTTGTGGCGGTTCTCGCCGCGCCATCTCCAGAAGACGCGGCGTCCGTCGACCACCTCCACCGAGCGGGGCTCGAAGTAGTTGTCCTTTACCAGCACGCGTGTCTTGCGTGGCGGCTCCGCCTGCGTCGCCGTCGCGCGCTCGCCCGCCAGCCCCAGCCCGGTGGCCTGGAGACATATCAACGTCACGGTGGCCGCCACCGCCGCGGCCGGCGCTGCCCTTCTCGCAGACATCGCTACCTGACCTTCACGGACCCGGTCATGCCGAGGTCCTCGTGGATGGTGCAGACGTACGAGTACCTGCCCCGCTTGCGGAACTTCCGCGAGAACCTGCCCCTGTCGACGGTCCTGGACCCAGGCCTGCGGCTCACGCGCCGGGGGACCTTGCGGAAACGCACGTTGTGGTCACCCTCACCGCGCCACACCCATCTGACCCGGTCGCCCGACCTGATCGTCACGCGCTTCGGCCTGAAGAAGTCGTCGTCCACCCTCACGGACCTCGTCTTGGCCGCCGTGGCGCCATCGCCGCCCGCCACGGGGGTCCCGTAGAGCACCCCGACCGCGATGACCGCGGCCGCGGCCGCGAGAGCTGTTCCCCGCCCCTTCATGTAATGGTCAAGGTAACCAGATCGCCGGGAGCGACGACGCAGTTCCGCAGCCGGATTGGCCCTAGAAGACCGGACTCTCCGTGTAGCTTCCGAACACGGACTGGAGGGCCTCCACCATCTCACCCTCGCTGCAACGGGCCCGCGCGCAGTCGATGATCGGGTCCATCAGGTTCCGGCCCGGGTCGGCGGCCGCCTCCTTCAGCGCCGCAAGCCCCGCCTCCACCGCGGCGGCGTCCCGGCGCGCACGCGTCTCCTGCAGCCGCCGGATCTGCTTGCGCTCCAGGGACGGGTCGATCCGCAGGATCTCGAGCGGCTCCTCGTCGGGCTGCTGGTGGCGGTTGACGCCCACGACCAGGCGGCGGCCTTCGTCGACCTCCTCCTGGTAGCGCCAGGAGGCGTCGGCGATCTCACGCTGTGGGAAGTTGCGCTTCACAGCCTCCACCATCCCGCCGAGCTCGTCGATCCGGCGGAAGTAGTCGTAGGCGGCCTGCTCCATGCGATCGGTCATCGACTCGACGAAGTAGCTGCCGCCGAGCGGGTCGATCGTGCTGGTGACCCCTGTTTCGTGCGCGATGATCTGCTGCGTCCGCAAGGCGAGCCGGACCGCCTCCTCGGCCGGCAGCGCGAGCGCCTCGTCGAAGGAGTTGGTGTGGAGGCTCTGAGTGCCACCCA
This sequence comes from Solirubrobacterales bacterium, assembly GCA_050697255.1. Lineage (GTDB taxonomy): Bacteria > Actinomycetota > Thermoleophilia > Solirubrobacterales > JBBDJG01 > CAVSXO01. The sequence continues at coordinate 1,161 of JBOGZM010000428.1, read as the reverse complement.
GGACCGCGGACAGCGCCTCCAGCGCGGTGCGCACGACGTTGTTGAGCGGCTGCTGAGCGGTCAGCGACACGCCCGCGGTCTGACTGTGGAAGCGCATCCGCCACGACGCGGGATCGCGCGCGCCGAAGGTCTCGCGCATCTCGCGCGCCCAGATCCGGCGCGCCGCGCGGTACTTGGCGATCTCCTCGAAGAAGTCGATGTGCGCGTTGAAGAAGAACGACAGCCGCGGGGCGAAGTCGTCCACCGCGAGGCCGCGGTCGATCGCCGCCTGCACGTAGGCGAAGCCGTCCGCGAGCGTGAACGCGAGCTCCTGCTGCGCCGTCGAGCCCGCTTCGCGGATGTGGTACCCGGAGATCGAGATCGGGTGCCAGCGCGGCATGTCGCGGGCGCAGAACTCGACCATGTCGGTCACGATCCGCATTGCCGGGTCGATCGGGAAGCACCATTCCTTCTGCGCGATGTACTCCTTCAGGATGTCGGTCTGGATCGTGCCGCCGAGCTTCTCCCGCGAGACTCCCTGCTCCTCGGCGACGCAGACGTAGAACGCGAGCAGGATCGCGGCCGGGGCGTTGATCGTCATCGAGGTCGTGACCTCGGCCAGCGGAATGCCGGCGAACAGCGTCTCCATGTCGTCGAGCGTGTCGATCGCCACGCCCTCGCGCCCCACCTCGCCCTCCGAGCGGTGGCTGTCGGAGTCGTGGCCCATCAGCGTCGGCATGTCGAAGGCGGTCGAGAGCCCGGTCTGCCCGTGGCCGAGCAGGTAGCGGAAGCGCTCGTTCGTCTCCTCTGCGGTGCCGAAGCCGGCGAACTGGCGCATGGTCCACAGCCGTCCCCGGTACATCGAGGGGTACACGCCGCGCGTGAACGGATACTCGCCCGGGTGGCCGATGTCGCGCTCGAAGTCGGTGTCGGCGAGATCCTCCTGCGTATACAGCGGCTTCACCGGCTCGCCGGAGATCGTGGTGAACAGCGCGTCGCGCTCGGGCTGGCGCGCGTACACCTCCTTAAGCCACTCGTGCGCGCGGCGCATCGCCTCTGGTTCTACGGCCATGCCGCCATTCTAGGGTCGGGGCGGGCGGTTGACCCTAGCGACCGCGCGACCGCAGGCCGCCGCGCTGCGCGCGTGCCCTGCGCCGCCCCGCGAGCCAGCTTCCGCTGCCC
>JBOGZM010000427.1:0-6385 GCA_050697255.1 Solirubrobacterales bacterium | reverse complement strand
ACACGGGCCCGTGCGGGGGCAGGTGCGCGAGGTGGAACGCACGCGCGAGCGCCGCCGGGACGTCCTGCGCGCGCGGCGGCTCATAGCTCCACTTCACGAACGGCCGCGGCAGCACGAACGGATCCGGGTTCGTCAGCAGCGCCTCCATCGCCATCATCGGGCGGACCTGCTGACCGGCCGTGATCACGAGCGGGGCCTTGTTCTCGTACGCGTTGAAGATCGCGCCCATCGCGTTGCCCACGCCGGGTGCCGTGTGCAGGTTCACGAGCGCGGGGCGCCCGGACGCCTGTGCGTAGCCGTCCGCCATCCCGACGACGACTGCCTCCTGGAGGCCGAGCACGTAGCGGAAGTCGTCCGGGATCCCGGTCAGGAACGGAAGCTCGGTCGAGCCGGGGTTGCCGAACACGGTCGTGAGCCCGTGCGCGCGCAGCAAATCGTATGAGGCCTCCCGAACGGTCGCCACGAAACGCACCGTATCTTGCACAGCCGTTAGCCCTCGCGCCCGGCGCCCGGCTTCCTCCCAAAGCGCCCGAAAGTCGCATGCCGGGGTACCAGATCCGTCAATCGTCTCCCCTCGAGGCGGGCCCCACCGGAGTGGCCGGAGGGACCGAGCCGGGTGCGCACGGTCGAGCCAATAGGCTTTGGAGCGGCCCCTCCCCCCGGAGGGCCGGCCCAGAGCCAATCGCTGCTCAAGATCGGCGCGATGAGGCCCTACCTGTCGATCTGCGCAAGCTACAAGTGGGAGGGCCCGTACCTGCGCGAGTGGGTCGCGTTTCATCGCGTCGTCGGGGTCGAGCGCTTCTTCCTGTACGACAACGACTCCGACGACGAGCATCTGGAGGCGCTGGCTCCCTACGTCGAGGACGGGACGATCGCGCTGCGCCACTGGCCCGAGTACCCGATGGGCCAGGTGAAGGCCTACGCGCACTGCCTCGTCGAGCACGCCGGCGACTCGCGCTGGATCGCGTTCCTGGACGTCGACGAGTTCCTCTTCTCGCCCGGTGGCCGCCCGCTGCCCGAGGTCCTGGAGCGCTACGAGCGCTGGCCCGGCGTGGGAGTGAACCGCGTCACGTTCGGGGCGTCTGGTCACGAGACGAGGCCCGACGGCCTGGTGGTGGAGAGCTACACACGGCGGCTCGAGATCCCCGGCATGCCCGTCCCCTCGGTGAAGAGCGTCGTGGACCCCAGGCGCGCCACCCGTCCGCTGAACCCCCACGTGTTCGCGTACACAGAGGGGCATGGGGTGGACGAGAACGAGGAGCCGCTGGACGGGACCTTCGCGGCGTCCCCCTCCTGTGCGGACCTGAGGATCAACCACTACTACACGAAGTCGGATCAGGAGCGGGTCTTGAAATACAGCCGCCCGCATGCGGGCGGCCGGATGCGCGCAGGGCCCAGCTTCCCGGGCAAGGGGCTCCGCGAGGACCGGCGCTTCGGCGTGCCCGACGACGCGATCCTGCGCTACCTGCCCGCGCTGCGCGCCGAGCTGGAGCGCGTGCAGTGAGGTGAACCCGTCCGGCAGCTCGGCGCCGGACGGCCTATGTCCCCTCGTCGGCCGCGAGAGCGGCCGCCGAGTCGGCGTAGAACCGGATCCGGCTCACCCGTCCGGCGCGCATTTCGCACAGCCAGGCGGCAGGCGAGCTCAGCGCGACTCCGCTCTGCCCGCGCAGGCGCATCGTGGCCTGCACCAGCACGCGTCCGGAGTCGAGCACGCGCACGTCCTCGAGTCCCAGCTCGAACTGCGTCCAGTCCTCGCCCATGTCCTCCAGCCAGCGTCGCATGCCGTCGTGGCCGCGGTAGACGGACCCGTCCAGGACCGCCCGCAGCGGGACCAGCTCCACGTCCGGGTCGAGCGCGGCCGCGATCCCGTCGACGTCGCCGCGGTTCAGCGCCGCGATGGCGTCCCGGATCGTTTCCACGTCTTCGGCAGACATAGTGTCGAAAATAGTGTCGAAAATGCAGGGTCGAAGGTCCAGTATCCCGCTTCGGGAGCCGATTGGAAAGGTTTGAAGGGTGGCACCGAGGGCGCCACGACGCTACGATGAGCGGTGAGCGGTCGAGGCCGCCGGAGCATGCAGGCTGAGAGCAGGGACATGCGTCTTCGGGCCCGCCCGAACGCGCGTCGGAAAACCGTTTAATTGCTACCCTAGCCAGGCCCCTTCGTAAGAAGATCTGGGGACTCGGTTTACGAGGGGCTGCGGGAGGGACGCAGGGATTTTCAACCTCGAGAGGCATCGAGCTACCACGGCTAGCCGCCGGGAATCCGGTTCGCCTCGGGCATCCTCCAAGCGTCTTCACGTGCGTGGAAAGTCGCTCTACGAGGGCGATCAGAAGCTGCACGTGCGGGGGGTCACCTACGGCACCTTCCGTCCCGACGAGCAGACCAGCGACTATCCGAGCGTGGAAGCCGTGGCGGAGGACTTCTCCGGCATGGCGGCCAACGGCGTCAACGCGCTCCGCACCTACACCGTTCCCCCGCGCTGGCTGCTCGACCTGGCAAGTGAGCACGGGCTCTATGTGATGGTCGGGTTGCCGTGGGAGGAGCACGTCACCTTCCTCGACGAGCGCAAGCGGATGGCCTCGATCGAACGGCGCGTGCGCGAAATGGTGCGCTCCTGCGCGGGTCATCCGGCGATCCTCTGCTACGCGATCGGCAACGAGATCCCGGCGTCGATCGTGCGGTGGCACGGCAAGCAGCGGATCGAGCGCTTCCTGAAACGCCTCTATCACGCGGCGAAGAGCGAGGACCCGGGCGCGCTGGTCACCTACGTCAACTATCCGAGCACCGAATACCTGTCCCTGCCGTTCATCGACCTCGTCTGCTTCAACGTGTTCCTCGAGTCCGGTCCGCAGTTCGCCTCGTATCTCGCCCGTCTCCAGCACATCGCCGGTGACCGCCCGCTGGTCGTGACGGAGGCCGGCCTAGACTCCCTGCGCAACTCCGAGGAGGCGCAGGCGCGGGCGCTCGACTGGCAGGTGCGGACCGCGTTCGCCGCCGGCTGCGCCGGCATGTTCGTGTTCTCCTGGACGGACGAGTGGTACCGGGGCGGCTTCGACGTCGACGACTGGGCGTTCGGCCTCGTGGACCGCGATCGCACTCCCAAGCAGGCCCTCGCGACGGTCGGCAAGGCCTTCTCGCAGGTGCCGTTCCGTCCCGATCCCGACTGGCCGCGCGTGTCGGTGGTCGTCTGCGCCTACAACAGCGAGGACACGCTGCGGAACTGCTTCGACGGGCTGCGGGAGCTGGAGTACCCCGACTACGAGGTGATCGTCGTCAACGACGGCTCCACGGACGCGACGGACGACGTCACGCGGGAGTACGGCTTCCGGCTGATCAGCACGGAGAACCGGGGCCTGTCCAGCGCGCGCAACGCGGGCCTGCAGGCCGCCACGGGCAAGATCGTGGCCTACCTCGACGCCGACGCCCGCCCGGACCCACATTGGCTGTGCCACCTCGCCACCGCCTTCCTGAAGAGCTCGCACGCCGGCATCGGCGGGCCGAACATCCCGCCGCTGGACGACGGCGCGACCGCCGAATGCGTCGCGAACGCGCCCGGCGGCCCCATCCACGTGCTGCTCTCGGACGAGATCGCCGAGCACATCCCCGGCTGCAACATGGCCTTCTGGAAGGCGAGCCTCGAGGCGATCGGCGGGTTCGACCCGGAGTTCCGGATCGCCGGCGACGACGTCGACATCTGCTGGCGGCTCCAGGACCAGGGCTGGACGGTCGGGTTCAGCCCGGGCGCGGTGGTATGGCACCATCGCCGCGGCTGCGTGCGCGACTACCTCAAGCAGCAGTTCGAGTACGGCAAGGCCGAGGCGCTGCTCGAGCGGAAGTGGCCCGAGCGCTACAACCGGATGGGGCACCTCGCCTGGGCCGGCCGGGTGTACGGCGCGCCGCTCGCCAAGGTGCTCGGGGGGCGCTGGAAGATCTACTACGGCACCTGGGGCACGGGGCTGTTCCAGTCCGTCTACCAGCGCGCACCGGGGATCCTCGGCTCGCTGCCGCTGATGCCCGAGTGGTACCTCGCGCTCGCGCTCCTGGCCGGCCTGTCGCTGCTCGGCATCCTGTGGACGCCGCTGCTGCTCGCGGTGCCGCTGCTCGCCACCGCCGTCGGGGCAATGATGTTCAAGGCCGCGCTCGGCGGCGCGCACTCCAGCGTCGCGGCCGCCGGCGGGTCCCGCAGGCGCGAACGCCGAATGCGGCTGACCACCGCCTTCCTGTACATGGCGCAGCCCGCCGCCCGGCTCACCGGGCGCCTGCGCCACGGCCTGTCCCCCTGGAGGCGTCGCTCGGCGCCCCGCCTGGGACTGCCGGTCCCGCGCACGACGGGCATCTGGAGCGAGCGCTGGCATGCGCCCGACGAGCGGGTGCGAGGGGTCGAGTCGGCGCTGCGTCGCAATGGCGGAGTGGTGTTCTCCGGCGGCGACTTCGAGCGCTGGGACCTGCACGTGAGAGGCGGCATGCTGGGGTCGATGCGAATGCGGATGGCGGTCGAGGAGCACGGCTCCGGCCGCCAGCTGCTGCGGATCCGCTCCTGGCCGCGCTGCTCCCGGATCGGCGTGGGCGTGGCGGTCGGCTTCAGCGGCCTCGCCGGCGCCGCCGCGCTGTCCGGCGCGTGGATCGTGGCCGGCGTGATGGCCGGGGTCGTGGCCGTGATCGTGGCCTGCATCGCAAAGGATTGCGCGACCGCCGCCGGGGTCTTGAGGATCGTGCTGGAGGCGGAGGCCCGCGAGGCCCGGAGGGAGTACGAGCCGGCTGCGAAACCAGCAACGGCGCCACGGGCACAGGTCGCCTCCAACGGCCACGGACCGGAAGTGGCGCACGAGCACGGCGACGCCGTCACGGCGACCGGAGCCCGCGACCTGCCGGGCCAGGGCGTGGCGCTCGGTGCTCCCCTGCACATGAGCGAGCACAGGATCGAGCTGCAGGAGGGCGACCAGTGAGGATCGCCGGACGGCAGTTCCACATCATCCCGAGGCGGTTCCGCTTCAAGCGCAAGCTCGCCTCGGGCGAGGAGATTGGCGCATGGGATCAGTGGAAGGTCGCGCCCCAGATCCTTCCCTTCATGCGTGGCTACCGGAAGCTGCTGGTGTTGTCGCTCATCCTGAGCGTGATCACCTCCATCGTCTCGCTCGCGGAGCCGTGGCCGTTCGCGATCGTGATCGACAACGTGCTCGGCTCACACGAGCCGCCGGGGGTGCTGCAGCCCCTGTTCGGGAACCAGCCGGATCCCTACCGGCTGCTGGTGTTCATCGCGGGGATCGGCTTCATGATCGCCGTCATCAGCCACGGCGTCCGCGTGATCAACGACTACGTGAACGCGAAGGTGGAGCAGAACCTCGTGATGGACCTCCGCAGCGACCTGTTCGACCACGTCACCAAGCTGTCGCTGACGTTCCACGACGAGAGGCTCACCGGCCAGACGATGAGCCTGATCAACATGCAGTCCGCGTCGATCGGGGCGATCGTGATGGCGTTCCCGCCGATGTTCGAGAGCTTCCTGATGCTGATCGGGATGCTGACGATCGCGCTCTTGATCGACTGGCAGGTGACGCTCGTCTCGCTGGTGTGCGTGCCCTTCATCTACTGGGCGCTCGGTCTGTACGGCACGCGCATCGTGCCTCGCATCAGGCGTGTCCAGAGTCTCGAGTTCCGCTCGCTTTCGATCGTGTTCGAGGCGATGACCATGATGCGCGTGATCGTCGGCTTCGGTCGCCAGCGCCTCGAGCACTACCGGTTCACGACGCAGGGCCGCACCGCGGTCGAGGCGCGTGTGCGGTTGACCGTGTGGCAGACCCTGTTCTCGCTCGGCGTCACGACCGCGATCGCGCTCGGCACCGGGCTCGTGCTCGGGTTCGGAGCCTGGCACGTCCTCGCCGGCGACATCACGCTGGGCCAGCTCACCGTGCTGATCTTCTACATCGCCGCGATCTACCAGCCACTGGAGTCGATCAGCCAGACGCTGGGCAACCTGCACCAGCAGTTCGTCTTCCTCAACGCCGCCCTGGAGATGAAGGCCCAGGAGCCCGAGGTGGTGGACAAGGAGGACGCGGTCGAGATCGGGCGCGCCAACGGCCGGCTCGAGCTCGAGGACGTGTGCTTTGCCTACAAGGACCGCGTCGACACGCTCAAGAACCTGTCGTTCAGCGTGCCGGCCGGGTCCCGGGTGGCGATCGTGGGGCCGACCGGCGCCGGCAAGACCACGCTCGCGAACCTGCTGGTGCGCTTCTACGACCCGGCCTCGGGCACGATCTCGCTCGACGGGCGCGACATCAAGGACATCACCCTCGACTCCCTGCGCCGCAACCTCGCCCTCGTGCTGCAGCAGCCGCAGCTGTTCTCGGGCAGCATCGCGGACAACATCCGCTACGGGCGCCTGGA
>JBOGZM010000426.1:0-4123 GCA_050697255.1 Solirubrobacterales bacterium | reverse complement strand
GTGTAGGAGCGCACCGACCCGTCCGGCCCGATGGCGCGCAGCGCCTCGTCGGCCGGCCGCTCGCGCGCGAGCCGCTCGAGCACGTCCCGGGTGAAGTTGAACCGGTTCGTCCCCACGGGCCGGGATGCTACGGGCCCCGGTGAAACAGCAGTTGCCGTCGGGCGGGCCCGCGGCTACGATCGAAATGGAGGGATTCTCTTGGGGGTGCGTCGAAAGACAAGCGCAGTCTGCGCCGTTGCCGCGATCGCGACCGTCGTCGCGTGCCTCGCGCTGCCGGGCTCCGCCCTGGGCGGCCGCCTCGTCGCGACCGGCCATGACGCCGACAGCCACTGCTCCGGCGTCGACGGCGCCGGCCAGTGCCACTTCGTCCAGGTGGCGGTGAACTACGTCCGCGGCGGCGCCCCGACGCCCTCACGGCAGATGCTGCTGCTCGACTGCTCTCCCGGCGGCAACGTCTCCAGGGCCCTCGCCAACGCGGCGGTCGGCGGAGCCAACCAGGTGGTGTGCCCGACGGCCAACATCGCGAGCTTCAACGCGCTCCCGCTCACCACGAACAATTACAGCGCGATCGTCGTCGGATCCTCGCTGGACGCGCTGAGCCTCGGCGACTCCGCCGCGATCAACGCGCGGAGGGCGGACATCGCGGCCTTCTTCAACCAGGGCGGCGGCATCCTGGCATTTGCCGGCGACTCCAACGGCGACGACCCCGCCGATCCCTACTACCAGTTCATCCCCATCGGCATCGGCGGCAAGCAGGTGGCGTCGCCGTTCAGGCTCACGCCGGAGGGGCAGGCACTCGGGTTTCAGGACTCCGTCAACGGCGTCGGCACCAACGACGACATCAACTGCTGCCCGACGCACAACTCGTTCCAGGAGCCGCCGGCCGGCAGCGCGCTGAAGGTCGCCGAGCGCGACTCGAGCGTGCCGCCCGCGCCGGAGACCCTGTTCGCCGACGGGACGATCAGCGGCGGGACGATCGTCAACAAGCCGACCTTCGGGAAGGTGGTTGGGCTGCCGTCGAACCGCAGGTGCGTGAGCCGGCGCAAGTTCCGCATCCGGATCCGCCAGCCGGGCGGCATCAAGATCCAGACCGCGCTCGTGTTCGTGAACGGCAAGAAGGTCCGCGTGCTGAGTCGCAGGGTGTTCAAGAAGAAGCGCAAGGTGGCGGGCGTCAACCTCCGCGGCTTGCCGAAAGGCGTCTTCAAGGTACGCATCGTGGTGCTGACAACGGCGGGCACGACCCTGCGCGGCACCCGCACCTATCGCACCTGCTCCAAGAAGCGCAAGTCGAAGCGCCCGCCGAAGCTGTAGCCGCGGCACCCGGCCGACCTAGAATGCCTCCCATGCCGACGCAGGGGTCGCCGGGGCGAGGTGCCGTGCCACTGGTCGAGGTGGAAGCCGTTTCCCTGCACCGGGAGCACGCGCAGGCATACGGTCTCTCGATCGGGCAACCAACGCCGGAGACGCGTTCCCACGACAGCTATTCGTTCCCGCTCGATGGGCGGGTTGGCGACGCACGATCGTTGCTCGGCGTGGATCTCTTCCACGCAGGCACCCGTCTCAACCGGATCTGGCACAGGCGGCCTCGGTCCACGGGCGGCGACGACGGCTCGGTGTCGTTCTCCTGGCCGGTCAACGCGCTTGCGATGCCTCCGAGCTTCGACGCCGAGGTCAGAGCGGTTCTCGACGACCGCACGCACGCCTCGCTCGCCACCATCACCGGCCGGCGAGCGAGGATCGACAGCGCCTGCGAGCCCACCATTCAGCCGCTGTTGATCACGAGCCTGGGGCGCAGCGGCTCGACCGTGTTGATGCGGGCGCTCGAACAGCACCCCGAGATCGCAGCCTGTCCGGCGTTCGAGTACGAGTCGACCGTGTCGCTCTACTGGCTCGCGGTGCTGCGCGACCTGTCCCAGCCGGCCAGCTACCGGCATCAACTCGTGAATCAGCCCGGGACCCGGCTGGGTGGCCCGGAATGGTGGCGGGCGAGCCAGGGACCGCTGCCGCCCGCGCTGTCAGACACCCGCCTGGAGCAGATCGTGGGACGGAATGCGGTCGGGCGGCTGGCGACCTTCTGCCATTCCCAGATCGACCTCGTCTATCGACAGCTCGCGGATCGCTTCGGCCGTCCGGGCGCGACCTACTTCGCCGAGAAGACGATCCCCGCGCCACTCCTGTCGCTCCTGGACGAGCTGTATCCGGACGGGCGCGAGATCGTGCTGATCAGGGACTTCCGGGACCACCTCTGCTCGGTGGTCGACTTCTATTCCCGCAGGGGGCTGCTGGACGTGCGTCGCGACAGAGATCGCGTCCTGGAGCTCGCCGGGGACGCGCGGAAGTCCGCGATGGCGCTGCTCGCGCGCTGCCGGCTGGGGGAAGGTCGGGTCCACGTCCTGCGATACGAGGACATGGTGCTGGCTCCCACGGAGACGTTCAGTGCCCTGCTCGCCTACCTCTCGCTTCCCGAGGAGCCGGCCGTCCTGGTCGGCATGACGGATGCGGTCACGCGGCCCGATGCCACCACGGCCTCACATCGGACCGTCGCCGACGCCGCTGCCTCGGTCGGGAGGTGGCAGCGCGATCTCCAGCCGGACGTGGTGGAGGCCGCCGGGGAAGAGCTCCGGGTGCCGCTCGAGTCCTTCGGCTACTCGTAGAGCTTGACCACGCGCACGCTGCTCTCCGGCGCCGCCTCGACGCACAGGTAGCAGAGGACGCACTCGTCGAGGTTCTCCGCGACGATCTCGAGCGTCCCGTCGGGCTGCTGGGCGAAGATGTCGACCGGGCAGACCTCGGTCAGCCTGCGCGCGATCTCGGGGTCGCGGGCGACGGCCTCGTCGACCTCGACGTCGATGAAGATCGCCCTGTTCGCCGTCGCGCTCAGGATGCCACCGCCTGACCGAGCCGCTCCTTGACGAGGTCGGGGATCTCGGCGATCTCCTCGGCGACGGTGATGCCGGCCTCGCGGAGGCGCTCGATCTTCTCCGCCGCCGTGTCGGCCTTGCCCTCCACGATCGTGCCCGCGTGCCCGAAGCTCATGCCGGGCATCTCGTCCATGAACTTGCCCGCCATGAAGGCGACGATCGGGAGGCGAGAATTGTTCTCGGTCACCCAGCGGGACAGGTCGGCCTCCATGCGCCCGCCGGGCTCGGTGTAGATCACGATCGCCTGGGTCTGCTCGTCGGCCTCGAACAGCGGCATCAGCTCCGTGTAGGTGGAGCCGATGATCGCGTCACCGCCGATGGACACGGCCGTGGACTGCCCCAGACCCGCGGCGGTCAGCGTGCTGGAGATCTCCGTCGTCATCCCGCCGCTGCGCGACATCACGCCCACCGGGCCGGGCGTGTAGGCCTTGGCCGCGTCCTTCGCGGGGCCGCCGATGCCACCCATCTTGATCACGTCCGGCACGATCACGCCCAGGCAGTTGGGGCCGATGATGCGGGCGCCCTTCGTTGTTGCCAGCTCGACAATCTGTGCCACCTCGGCTCGGGGAACCCGCTCCGTGACGATGACGAGGAGCTTAATGCCGTTCTCCAGCGCCTCGAAGGCGGCATCCCGGACGAAGGCGGGCGGCACGGTCAGTACCGACCCGTCCACTCGCTCGCGCGAGGTGATCTCACGGACGGTGTCGTAGACCGGCACACCGTAGACATCGCGGCCGCCGCGGCCGGGCGTCACGCCCCCGACGATCTTCGAGCCGTAATCAAGGCACTCGCGGGTCATGTTCACGGCCTCGCGGCCGGTGATGCCCTGGATGATGAAAGTGGTGTTCTCGTCAATCAGGATGGACATGGGGAGTTGAGAGTTGGGGGTTTAGATTTGAGAGAGGGGATCACGCGCTTATCTTCTCCACCGCCCGGCGCGCCGCCTCCGACATTCCCACGCTGCGGTCGCAGTATTCCACGCCGTACTTCTTGAGGATGGCGAAGCCGTCCGCTTCCCAGGCGCCGGGGATGCGGAAGATCGCGATCTTCTGAGCCGGGTCGTAGCCCGATTCGACGACGCCCTTGATCACGCCGCGCGCGACGATGTCCACCCTGGTGTTGCTGACGACGTTCATGATGACGGCGATCTTCTCGACGCTGGGCTTGCTCAGGATCAGTTTCGTCAGCTCCGCCGCCTTCTT
>JBOGZM010000425.1:0-7629 GCA_050697255.1 Solirubrobacterales bacterium | reverse complement strand
CGCGTGCGGCAGCACGCGCATCCGTGATCCAGCATCCCACCTATCGCAGCATCCGATCGAACGCGCGGCTCGTCACGCGCTCGTGCTGGCGCTCGCGGCGCGCGGTGCGCTGCTCGCTCTACCGTTGGGCGCCCGACTCCTGCGCGCTCGACGGCCGTGAGGGGCCCTGCGCGCAGGTCCTGACGCGGCGCACCTGGCTCGTGTCGGTGACGCGCCGCCGGGGACGGACGCTCGCCCGCATGGTGCGGGTCGCGGACTCGAGCACCGTCGCCGGCTCAGAGCGCGACTGAGCGCAGCTCTTCGTAGAGCGCGGTCACCTCGGCGGGCAGCTCTGTCGGCTCGGAGTCGAGGCGCCGCAGCTCATCCGAGAAGAACGGCTCTTCGTCCGGGTGGGCGGTCAGCCCGAGCATCCCCGCGACGCGATCGAGGTTCCGTTCCAGCAGCTCGGTGTCGTCGTCGAACGACAGCACGGGAAACGGCCGGCGGCGATGCAGCTCGAGCAGGTGCGCGTTGTACGCACGCCAGACAGCAAGGGGGTCCGCGACCGGAAGCTCCGGGCGGGAGGCCAGCGACCGGGCAACGCGGGCGGGGTGGCGGAAGACTCCCACGAACTCGAGGTCGGGCACCAGCGCCTGCCACCCGTCGTGCGTCAGCAGCGTGCGCGGGTCCTTGAAGCCCCAGAGCGGCCGGCCGGAGTACTCCCCCAGGATCTCGCGCGCCTGCTCGAAATGCGCCGCGGCCCACTCCACCACGGACGGGGGCGAATCCCACGAGCCGCCGCTGTGGCGGAGGATCTCCTCATTCAACCGCACGACCGGACGGTTCTCGCGATTGCCCCGCGGGTTGTACTTGTTGACCCTGTTGTGAGCCCCGAGGAACAAGCCGTTGCGTTGCAGCGAGCCGACCAGCGCGCTGGTCCCGCTGCGATGCATGCCCAGCACCGCGATCACGCGGTCGGGACGCGCACCGGTCCCGAGCGGCGCCGGTCCCTCCGGGCTCTGGAGCGGTCCCGGCTCCTGGCTCAAGCGGGGACTCCGTGAACCGCCCGCGCTATTTCGCGCCGGCGGCCGCCATCTCGGTCGGCTGGTCGACCTTGCGCGGCATCAGGACCTCACGCGCGATCACGAGCCGCTGGATCTGGGACGTGCCCTCGTACAGCTGCATGATCTTGGCGTCCCGCATCAGCTTCTCGACCGGGTACTCCTTGATGAAGCCATAGCCGCCGTACACCTGCACCGCGTCGGTCGCGATCTCCATCGCGGAGTCCGCGGCGAAGCGCTTCGCGTGCGAGGCGGCCAGCGTGTTGCGCTTGCCCTGATCGAGCAGGACGGCCGACTGCCACACGAGCAGCCGCGACGCCTCGACCTTCGTCGCCATGTCGGCGATCATGAACTGGATCGCCTGGTGCATCGCGATCGGCACGCCGAACTGGATGCGCTCCTTGGAGTAGTCGCGGGCGAACTCGAACGCGGCGCGCCCGATGCCGACACCCAGCGCCGCGACGCCGGGACGCGTACGGTCGAGAGTCATCATCGCGAGCTTGAAGCCGTGATTCTCCTCGCCAAGCATGTACTCCTCGGGGATCTCGACGTCTTCGAACTGGATCTGGGCCGTGTCGGACGCGCGCTGGCCGAGCTTGTCCTCCTTCTTCATCACGGAGACGCCGGGCGTGTCGCGCGGCACGACGAAGGCGGAGATGCCTTTGTGGCCCTTGTCCGGGTCGGTCTTCGCGTAGACCGTGTACCAGCTCGCGTGCGAGCCGTTCGTGATGAACACCTTGGAGCCGTTGATCACGTACTTGTCGCCCTGTTTCACCGCGCGGGTACGCATCGAGCCCACGTCTGAGCCGGCCTCCGGCTCCGTGAGACAGAAGGAGGCGAGCTTGGGCTCCTCGATCAGCATCCCGAGGAACTCCTTCTTGACCTCCTCGGAGCCGCCCAGGATCACGGGGGCGGATGCGAGGCCGTTGCACATCAGCGATGTGCCGATGCCGGAACAGCCCCAGCCGAACTCCTCCTCGATCAGGCAGCCGTCGAGGACGTGCAACCCCGGGCCACCGTACTCCTCGGGCACCTCGGCGTTCATGAGGCCGACCTCGTGGGCCTTCTCGATGATCTCCTGGGGCCACGTGGCGTCCCGGTCGTAATCCCACGCGACGGTCCGGATCTCCTTCTCGGCAAAGTTGTGTGCCAGCTCGCGCAGGTCTTTCTGCTCGTCGGTGAGGGTGAGGTCAACCACGTAAAGGTCTCCTTGTCAGGAACGAACGATGCGTCGCGGCGATGCGGCCGGCACGACTGATTGGCGGGCAACGACTGATTCGCGAGTCAACAGGATATCGCAGCAACTCCCGACTCGCCTGAGGCCCATGGCCGCTTTTTCGCTTGGCGATGCCACACTTGGGGCGTGGACTTCGGCACCGTGATCTGGATCGTGGTGCTCGTGATCGGGCCGGTGGCGGCAATTCTGTTCGCGGGCGCCTTCGGCCTGCTGGACCAACTCGGCCGCGGCGGGCTGTTCGTGGACGAGCGTCCGCCCCGCCCCGCCCCGGTGGCGAACAGCCCCGCAGCGCGGGCGGAGCGCGCAGCCGACATCCGCCAGTTCGTCCAGGCCCGCAGCGACCGTCGCCGGGCGCGCGGTCAGACGGGCCTCGACGTGGACGCGGAGGTCGAGCGGCTGATGGCGCTCGACGCTGCAGCCCAGCCCGAGGAGGACCAGCAGGACGCCGCCTTGCGGGCGGAGGTCCGCCAGCTCGTGATCGCGCGAAACGAGCGCAGGGCCGCTCGGGGGCAGCCGCCGCTGGACGTGGACGCGGAAGTGGACCAGCAGCTCCGGGACCTCGCCGGGTAGGCCGTGCCGAATGGGGTATAACGGGCGCCAATGGCCGAGAGCCACCCCCTCGAGGAGATCGTCACCCGCCCCGGCGTCTACTTCAATCCGCAGACCGAGGTCCTGGTCGTCGTCGACGACTCGGCCGAGATCGACGGCGAGATCTTCAACCTGGACGAGTTCGAGGGGTCGGAATGGGTGCAGATCTCGGAGGAGATCATCGTCGACGAGGAACGTCGCGACGAGTTGATGATCGCCTTCCAGACCACCTATCACCCGGGGGACGCGCGCAGTGTCACCCTCACCGCCGCCGAGCTCGAGGAAGAGGGCGACGACGAAGAGGACGACCAGGAAGTCGGGCGCGAGTAACCGAAGGACGGACCCCGCGCTAGGCGAACGCGAACGCCAGCGCCACCACGACGTACACGGCCAGCAGCTGCAACCCCTCGAACCAGTTCGACTCGCCCTCCGCCGTCACCCGATCCGCGATCAGGATCGCGAACACGATCGCTGCCAGCTCGAACCCGTTGAAGACCAGCGGCATCGGCGACGGCCCGAACACGAACGAGAGCAGCACCAGCACCGGCGCCACGAACAGCGCGATCTGGGTGCTGGAGCCGACTGCGATGTTCACGGCGAGGTCCATCTTGTCCTTTGCTGCGACCAGCACCGCCACCCAGTGCTCGGCCGCGTTTCCGACGATCGCCACGACGACCGCCCCGATGAAGAACTCGCTCAGGCCGAGCGACTCCCCGGCCTCGGAGATGGACCCGACCAGGATCTCGCTCATCACGCCCACGGCCACGCCGGCGATCGCCAGCGCCACGATGGCGCGGCGCACGGTCCAGTCCGCCTCCTCCTGCTCTTCGCTGTGCGGGTTGAACAGCGCCCGGTGCGTGCGCAGCGAGAAGATCAGCCCGGCGATGTAGGAGACGATCAGCACGATCGCCACCGCGAGGCTGAGGTGCTCGACGGTGGAGTCGTACTCGACCAGCTCCTCGGTGGGGCGCGGTAGCCTGCCCCCCACCACCAGCTCGAAGACCGCCGGCATCACGAGCGCGGTCAGCGCCAGCAGCAGCATCGCCGACTGTGCGTTGGCCGCTGCGCGGTTGAAGGTCTGCTTGTCCCGCCGCAGCCCGCCGATGAACATCGACGCCCCGAGGACCAGCAGAATGTTTCCGATGATCGACCCGATGATCGACGCCTTCACGACCTCCTGCAGCCCCTCGATGAGGGCGAAGAAGGCGATCACCAGCTCGGGGAAGTTCCCGAACGTCACGTTCAGGAACCCGCCCACGCCGGGCCCCGAGCGGGCCGCCAATTCCTCCGTCGCCTTCCCCATCAGGGCGGCGGTGGGAACGATCCCGAGTGCCGCGGCGGCGAAGATCGCGGTTGCGCTCGCGTGCGCGAACTCGAGCACGATTGCCGCTGGGATCAACGGCACGAGGATGTACGGCCAGCCCTCGGCGCTGAGCAGCCACTGCCGGAACGGCCGGCGCCCGTGTGAGTCGGCCGACATGAGGGCGGAAGTGTGCCGCATTCGGGCGGCGGGAAGCTGATCAACCACCTGAGATGAACGATCTAGTAGCCGTCGCGGCCCTGACCCTGTGCCTGTTCGCTTTCCTGTGGATCGACCTGAGGCTGTTCGCCCAGGGGCGCGAGCCGAGCTTCCGCGAAGGGCTGGTGTGGTCGATCGGCTGGCTGGTCGTGAGCCTGCTCGCCGCACTGGTCGTGTGGGCGATCGAGGGGCCCGACGACGCGGTCCTCTACACGACCGTGTACCTGGTCGAGCGCTCGCTGTCGCTCGACAACCTGTTCGTCTTCCTGCTGCTGTTCAGGTACTTCGCAGTGCCGGTCCCGGAACGTGCGCGTCTGCTCTTCTGGGGGATCGTGGCCGCGCTGGCGCTCCGCGGCCTGGCGATCCTTGGCGGCGTCGCGCTGATCGAGGAGTTCCACTTCGTCGTATATGTCCTGGGCGTCACCCTGCTGGTGCTGGCCTACCGGGTCTACCGCGGCGTGGCGGAGGGAGTCGACCCGGCGAACAACCTGTTCGTGCGGGGTGTGCGGAGGGTGTTCCCCGTGAGCGACTCCTACCACGGCAAGGGATGGTTCCTGCGGATCGGCGGGCGGATGCACACCACCCCTCTCTTCCTCTGCCTGGCCGCGATCGTGTTTGCCGACATCGCGTTCGCGATCGACTCGATTCCGGCGGCGTTCGGCATCACCCGCGACCCGCTGCTGATCTGGATGGGCAACGTGTTCGCCCTGCTGGGCCTGCGGGCGCTGTTCGTGCTGGTGGAGGGGCTGATCGGGCGGTTCCGGTACCTCGACGAGACGATCGCGATCGTGCTCGGCGTGGTGGCCGTGAAGCTCCTGACCGAGGACATCTACAAAATGCCGCCCGTCGGCAGCCTCGCGATCGTGCTGGGGCTGCTGGCGGGCGGAATGATCGTGTCGCTGATCGCCGAGCGGCGCGACGCCCGCCGCGGCAAGCCGGTGGGCGCCGGCACTCCGCAAGCTAGACTGACGCCCGATGAGGACCCGCAGCTTCGGCACGACTGACCTGCGCTGCTCGGAGATCGGCTTCGGCACCTGGGCGCTGGGCTCCAACTGGTGGGGCACCGTCACGAGCGGCGAGGGCGTCAACCTGATCAGGCGCGCCATCGACCTCGGGATCACCTTCTTCGACACTGGGGACGTGTACGGGAAGGGAGCCAACGAGGAGATCGTTGCGCGCGCCCTGGAGGGCGTGCCGCGCGACTCGATCCAGCTCTCCACGAAGTTCGGCTACGCGCTCGAAGCAGGCCGCCAGGAGCACTCTCAGGGAGAGCGCCCCCAGGACTGGTCCCCGGCGCACGCACGGGCTGCGCTCGAGCGCAGCCTGCAGCGCCTCGGCACCGACCATGTGGACCTCTACCAGCTCCACAATCCGCGCATGGAGGCGATCGAGCGCGACGGCCTGTTCGAGGAGCTCGAGCGCCTACGCGACGAGGGCAAGCTGCGCCACTACGGCGTTGCGCTGGGCCCGGCGATCGGCTGGCGCGAGGAGGGCCTGCGGGCGCTCGCTGAGCGCAACGTGACCTCACTCCAGACCGTCTACAACGTGCTCGAGCAGCAACCGGGGCGGGACTTCCTCGAGGCTGCCGAGCGCACGGGCGCCGGCGTGATGGCGCGAGTGCCGACCTCGAGCGGGCTGCTCGAGGACAGGTACACGCTCGAGACCACTTTCCCGCCGCACGACCACCGCAGCCACCGCCCGCGCGAGTGGCTGGTCGAGGGGCTGCAGAAGGTCGAACGCCTGCGCTTCCTGTGCGAGGAGCATGGCTTCACGATGGCGCAGGGCGCGCTCAAGTTCATCCTGGCCCAGGACGCGATCGCCTGCGTGCTCCCGACCGTCGCCAATCTCGAGGACCTGGAGGAGTGGGCGGCCGCCTCGGACGCGCCCGACCTCACGAACGAGGACCTCGAGCGCATCGCCGCGCTCTACGAGCGCAACTTCGACGTCGAGCCGGTCGCCCAGAGCGCCTAGTCTAGCCCAGCACCTCCGCCACCCCGAGGTCGTTTTCCTCGGTGCCGCGCAGGACCGCGACCAGGTGATCGACGTCCTCGAAGGCGGCGTCCCGCAGGGCCACCCGCACTCGTTCGTCAGCCTCGACGTCGCTGGACGTCCAGAACTTCGCGTGCCGGCTGCCGGCCCCGTGGTGGTACACCAGGTCGCCGTACAGGCCGCCGATCAGAAAGTGGAAGTTTCGCTTGTTGCTCCGGAACAGGGGGTTCAGCCGCTTCCCCATCCCGGTCAGGGCATCGGTGATGTTCTGGCCCGTGTCCTGACCCTTGTCGCGCGCGAAGCTGACGTCGAGGCCGAGCAGGGTCTCCCGGCGGATGCACAGCCCGCTCACGTGGATGAAGGGCCGGATGCCCGGCATCATCTCGTCGCGATAGATGCCGGCCAGAGCAGCCCCGTCGTGCAGGCTCCCCGTCAGCTGCCCCAGCCAGTCATCCGACACGGGGAACGCATCCGTGTCGAGGGTGACGATGAAC
This sequence comes from Solirubrobacterales bacterium, assembly GCA_050697255.1. Lineage (GTDB taxonomy): Bacteria > Actinomycetota > Thermoleophilia > Solirubrobacterales > JBBDJG01 > CAVSXO01. Next base: position 762 of record JBOGZM010000425.1, on the reverse strand, counting down.
TCTGCCCCCTCGACCCGATCCACCAGCAGGTCGAGCGCGGCCGCGTGAGGCATGTGGCGACCATCCGGGTCGCTGAACACCTCGACATCGTGCTCGCGCAGGATCTGCTCATGCTCGGGCAGCCGGGACTGGTCGTACACGAGCACCCGATACTCGCCGGCGCTGGTGTGTCTCGCGAGCTGCTGCAGGCAGAGCGAGATCCAGGGGAAGCGCCGCGCCTCACTCGGGTCGTACGGTCCCCACCGGGAGCGCCGGTCGAACCCGTTGACTATGAGGATTGCGGTCGAAGGCGGCGCGGCCATGCCGTCGCCTACGGTAGCCGGTGCCCGTTCCTCCCAGCGACTACGGGAGGAGTGCCTGGCACTTCTCCAGCGCTGCCGTGTCCGCGGCCTGCTCCACGCAGCTCACGTAGGCCTGGGAGCTCCGCCTCGGCGCGCGTTCGCCGGCAGAGTCTGATCGGCCGCCGCGGTTCGAGCCGGCGCGACCCGAGCCACGATCTGAGCTGCCGTCGCGGCGAATCTCGCCACCCCGGTCGGTGCGGCCGGGGTCCGTGGCGCTACCGCCGTCGCCCATTCCACGCATGACCAGGACGAGGCCGACAACCGCGAGCACGGCCACGACGATGTAGGGCAGAAGGCGCTGGAGGTCCGAGGGCAGGTGCATGTCCCTCGAATCCGGTCGGCATCGCGCCCCAGACCTTTAACGGCGCGCGGTCCCGCGAGCGTCGGTGCAAGCGATGCTTCAGGGACCCGCGGCGCGGGA
>JBOGZM010000424.1:0-5266 GCA_050697255.1 Solirubrobacterales bacterium | reverse complement strand
GTGTGACGAAGACGACGGTGCGCCCATCCGCCTTGAAGCGGTCGAACTCGGTGTGGCACTTGCGCTGGAACGCGGCGTCGCCCACGGCGAGCACCTCGTCCACGAGCAGGATGTCCGCGTTCACCTGGATGGCGGATGCGAACCCCAGCCGCACCGCCATCCCGGACGAGTAGTTCTTGAGCCGCAGGTCGACGAACTCCTCGAGCTCGGCGAACCTGATGACGTCGTCGAAGCAGGCGGTCGCCTCCCGGCGCGTCAGCCCGAGCATGATCGCGTTGATGATCACGTTGTCGCGCGCCGTCAGCTCCGGGTTGAAGCCCACGCCCAGCTCGATGAACGGGGACACGCGGCCCGCCACCGAGATCGCGCCGCGGTCGGGCGGATAGATGCCTGCGAGGCACTTGAGCAGAGTGCTCTTGCCCGAGCCGTTGCGCCCGATGATCCCGATGAACTGCCCGGGGGGCACCTCGAGCGACACCTCGCGCAGAGCGTGCAGCTCGCTCGCGAGCCGCGAGCTGCGCGGGTGCAGCACCCGCTGCTTGAGCGTGAAGGGTCGGTCGTGAGGAAGCCGGAAGGTCTTCCAGACCGAGTGGCACGCGATGGACGGTTCGCTCATCGTGGGGCTGACGGTACCAACCGCCGCCACGGCTTCCCGATGCGGCTGCTGCGCCGGTGTGGTTGGCTATCCAGATGGGCAGGGATGTCGCCAGGGACGTGCGGCTGCGGGTTGCGCTCGTGTGCGCGCCGGAGATCCTGCGCCTGGGGCTCGAGCGGGTGCTCGCGCACGACCCGGCCGTGAGCGTGCGGGCGCACCGACGGCTCCAGGCAGCACGGGACCAGGCCGACGTGGCAGTCCTCTGCGACCGTGAGCTTGGCGACGCCGCGCAGGCGTGCGCCGCTGCGGCCGAGCGGCTGGACGCCGGAGTCGTGCTGGTGGCGGCAAGCCCGGAACCCCACGTCGTGCTGGACTGCCTGGCGGCGGGGGCGACCGGCTTCCTGATGGAGGGCGATTCCGCCTCTCACCTGAAGGCCGCGGCCTTCGCGGCGGCGGCGGGCGAGTACCACCTCGGCCCCCGACTGCTGACGATGCTGCTCGACTCGCAACGCAGCGAGCGACGCCGCGCGCCGAGCACGCACGAGGCCGAGCTCAGGCTCCTCGAAATGCTTGCCGGCGGGCACACGACGCAGGAGATCGCGTCCGCGCTGGGAGTCGCTCCGAAGACCGTGCGCAACCGCTCCGCGCTGCTGTACCGGCGTCTCGGGGTGCGCTCGCGCGCCGAGGCCGTGCGCGTTGCGGAGGAGCGCGGCCTGCTCAACTGAGCTACAACACACGGTGCCGACCCCGTACGGAGGTGACAGATGGACGTTTCAGAGGCCGTGACGCAGATCCGTGACGCGATCACTGTGAAGCGCGTGTTCGGCGAGCCCTACGAGCGCGACGGCGTGGTCGTGGTTCCCGTCGCGCGCGTCGGCGGTGGCGGCGGCGGTGGTGGGGGCGAAGGATCGGAGCCGTCGGCATCCAACGGCAGCGGCACCAAGAGCGGCTCAGGATTCGGGCTGGGCTTCGGGCTCGGAGCGACGCCGGTCGGTGCCTACGTGATCGAGGGAGGGGACGTGCGCTGGAAGCCGGCGCTCGACCTCACCAGCATCGTGCTGCGCGCGCAGACTGCCGTAATCCTCGTCCTCCTGATGCTGCTGCGCCGGCGCGGGTAGCGCCCAACGGCTAGAAGTCGCGGTCCCGGCGATTCTTCGCCTCCGGCGGGATTCGGAGCGACCCGGAGCCGTAGTCGATCCGGGCGGCGGTGGCGCGGCCGCCCGGCTCCCGCCAGGAGACCGTGATCTGGGCCGCCTCGCCGGGTTCGATCCTGGTGATCTTGCCCAGTCGCTCCAGCTCCGAGTCCGGCAGGGTTGCGGGGCCGCGCGTGGGCGGGTAGAGGGAATGGAGGTACGCCGCGGCGAACGTCGCGGAGGCCTTCAGCCGCCGGCCCCGGTCGTCGTACACGCGCACCTTCGAAGCCTCGAGCCGCAGCGCGTCATCGGACTCGTTGCGCACGTCCCCGCGCAGGATGCGGTCCGTCGCGAGCGCCGGAGGCACGATCACGGTCGGCGTGTCGAGCCACTCGAGCTGCTCGCGGGCGGGTCCGGAGTCGCCGCCGCAGCCGATTCCGACCGGCAGGACCGCGGCGAGCGCGAGCAGCGCCGCGACGATGGCGCGTGGGGCATCCATGCCCCTACGCTAACTCGTCGGCTGGCCTCAGCGGTTAGTTGGGCTCGGGCGGCGTGGTGAACCAGTCGCATCCGGGCGGGTCCGGGTTGTCGACCGGGTGCCACGTCGCGCACGGCACGAGGGTCGCCTGCTTCTCGGAGTTGCCGGGCCGGAAGACGTCCAGGCCGGGACAGACCGGCAGCAGGAGGTCCGGGGGGTCGCTCGAGTAGGGCCGGCCGTCGAAGCCCTGGTTCCCTGCCCAGCAGTTGCCGAACGTGGAGTCGTTGTCGACGCAGCCCGGCTGCTCCTCGACGCAGTCGTTGCCCTCCTCCTCGTCCCACCAGAAGTCGGTGCCGTTCAGGTCCTGCGTGCCCTCGCATACCGAGAAGTCGACGTTGTCGAGGTCCATCGGCCGCGTGGCCATGCAGTTGCGCAGGTACTGGTTGTTCGTGGACGTGTCCCAGGTCTTGCCTGAATCCTCTTCACCGCGCAGAGCGGCCGGCACCCAGAACAGCATCGTCCCGCGGCGCCAGTTGTCGAAGATGAAGTTCTCCTCGACGATGTTGGCGTTGCCGCCCGCGATCAGATGGCCCGTCCCGACAGGGACCTGGAAGGTCGGGCACACCTTCTCCGGGTCGCGCTCCTCCCACGGCGTGTCGCGGCAGTAGGCGTCGCGCTCGTCCTCGAACAGGTTGACGTTGTTCGAGTAGATCAGGTTGTGCGACCACTTCGAGTTGTCCTGCGGCATGCCGGGGTGCCCGCCGGCGAACGAGTCGGTCGTGACGCCGGTCGCGTTGTGGTGGAAGCGGTTGTCGTGCGCCCAGGTGCCGTTGCCGGCCGTGCCCGACATCCCGATCGTGTTGTGGTGCGAGTCGCAGTTGCGGATCACGATCCCGTACACGTGGCCGTGGGCGTCGGGCTGCCCGTGGCGGGCGTTGGGGCCCGACCCCGGATAGACGCCGGAGTCGCCGCTGTACGAGGCATCGCAGTTCTCGTAGATGCCGTGGTCGGAGGTGAACGAGAGGATCCCGTATTCGCGGCTGTAGCGCGAGTTGACCGTGTCGACCCTGAACCCGTTCGTCTCCAGCACGTAGATGTTGTTGAAGTCGGAGAACTCGACGGCGAAGTTCTTCAGGTAGACGCCGTCGGCGCGGTCGGCGCGGATCACGTTCAGCTTCGACTTCTCCCCCTGGATCAACACGTCGTCCGGGGTCTCCCCTGTGCCCTCGATCTGGATGTTGCACTTCGAGTCGCAGATCCGGTCGCCGTTCGTGTCGCCAAGGATCGCGATCAGGTTCTGCGCGTTCGGGCACTGGCGATGCTGCTCGTAGCTGAACGCGCCGGTGCTCTGGTACTCGTCCTCGCAGCCCGGGGGTGGGGTGCGCCACCAGACCTCCTTGTAGACGCCCGGCAGCACCAGGATCCGATAGCCGTTCGAGGCCCGGTTGACCGCCCGCTGGATGCTCTTGAAGTTGCAGCGGTCCAGCAGCTCCTCGTTGTAGCGCCGCAGCTCGCTCGGCATGTCCTGGATGAGCTGACGTGTGTACGGCTTGCACACCACCAGGCTCGGGCCGTCCGTGCGGTACTCGGGGAAGGCGCCCTCGTTGGGGTCCGGGAAGAACGTCGCTCGCTCGGCGTGCGCCCAGGCGCCTGCCGGCATCGCGAGCGCGACCACCGCCATCAGCGCGGCTGCCAGCACGCCAACCGCCAACACACTCCTGAGAGCCTGCCTCGAATCCGTCAATTCGCCCTCCCCTGGGAATGAACGTTGTGACCTGCACCGACGCGCGGCCGACTCAGGGTGGCCGAGCCGTGGCCGAGGCGGGTGAGCTACCCGGCGCGCCCACGATTTGAAGGCTCATGTACCCCGTCCGGCGGGTTTCTAGGCCTAGATGGTCGATCCAGTGGAGTTCTTGGTGCCCCTAGTTTGGCTCGGGTGGCAGCGTGAACCAGTTGCAACCTGGCGGGTCGGTATTGGTCTGCGGGTCCCACTCTGCGCACGGCAGCAGCTCGAGCAGCTTGTTGATGTCGGGGAACGTGAACAGACCGGTGTCGAAGCCCGGGCAGGCGGGCAGCACCGGCGGATCGGAGGTCGGCGACCCACCGTTCGGCCCGATGTTGCCGCTCCAGCAGTTCGTCTTCTCGGTCTCGTTGTCGACGCAGCCGGGCAGGTCGGGGTCGCAGTCCTGCCCCTCCTCCTCGTCCCACCAGAAGTCAACGCCGTTCGCGTCCCGCGAGCCCTGACACGAGTTGAAGTCCGGGAAGCGCAGGCTCGTCGGCCTGATTCCCATGCAGTTGCCCGTGTAGGCGTTGTTGTTGGACGTGTCGAAGCCCTTCGAGGGGTCCGGCTCGCCCCGGAAGCTGGCCGGCACCCAGTGCAGCATCGTGCCGCGGCGCCAGTTGTCGAAGATGTAGTTGCCCTCGACGATGTTGTCGTTGCCGCCGGCAATCAGCATCCCGGTCCCGACCGGGACCTGGAAGGTCGGGCACACGACCGTCGGGTCACGGTCCTCAGGCGGCTGCTTGCAGTACTCGTCACGGTCGTCGCTGAAGATGTTCTTGTTGTTCGAGTAGATCAGGTTGCCCGTCCACTTCGAGGAGTCCTGCGGCATGCCCGGGTGCCCGCCCGCGAAAGAGTCCGTCGTCACGCCGATGGCGTTGTCGTGGAACTTGTTGTTCTGGAACAGCGTGCCGTTCCCCGCCGTTCCGGACGAGCCGATGTTGTTGTCGTGCGAGTCGCAGTTGCTGATCACGATCCCGTACACGTGGCCGTGGACGTCGGGCTGCCCATGGCGATCGGGCCCGGAGCCCGGGTACACGCCCGAGTCCCCGTTCCCGTACGTCTCGCAGTTCTCGTAGATGCCGTGGTCGGACGTGAACGAGAGGATCCCGTACTCGCGGCTGTACCCCGAGATCACGCCATCGATCCGGAACCCGTTCGTCTCCAGCACGTAGATGTTGTTGAAGTCAGAGAACTCGACCTTGAGGTTCTTCAGGATGATCCCGTCGGCGCGGTCGGCGCGGATCACGTTCAGCTTCGACTTCTCCCCCTGGATCAAC
>JBOGZM010000423.1:0-5481 GCA_050697255.1 Solirubrobacterales bacterium | reverse complement strand
CGGGTGGACCTCTGGCGCGCTCCGCCCACCGGCCGGAACACGAGCACGGCCCTCACCTTCGCGCGACGCTTCCTGCGCAGCAGTCGCTTGCCCGCCTTGGACAGCCGCACCGTGATCCTGAGCGTGCCCGGCTTCGCGGCATTGCGGCGCGCCCGCCGGATCGGCTTCCTGGCGCCCCGCCCCCGCACCGTGAGCCGGCCGGCCGCCGGGACGTGGACCCGCAGCAACAGGCTCCCGTTGCGGCGTGACCGCGGCTTGCCAACGAGGCGGAAAGTTCCCATCGGAGGCTGCGATACCTGGACCGAGGCCGCAGGCGAAGCGGGCGCTGCGGTCCCGGCCGAGAAGCCGCCGCCCTGGCCCCCACTGCCCTGGGGAGCGCCACCGCCCGCTGGATTTCCACCAGGCGGGTCACCGGGGGGAGGGTCGTCGGGAGGAGGGTCGCCCGGGGGAGGATCGCCGGGGGGAGGGTCGCCGGTCCCGCCACCGCCACCGCCGCCCGACGGCCGCGGGCAGGTGGCGGACGGCGGCCCGTCGTTCGGGGGCTGCGGGGCGATCTCGTTGCCGGAGACGTCGACGATCGTCGTCTCGTCGGTGCCCTTGCCGTCGTCGTCGCAGACCCGGACCGTGACCGTGACCTTGTCCGGCGCCGCGTAGACCCTGCTCGTGACCGGGCTCGTGCCGGTGTCACGCTCGTAGAGCCCGTCACCGTCCAGGTCCCACTTGTAGGCGGTGATCGATCCGTCCGCGTCCGAGGACCCGGACGCGTCGAAGGTGACGCTCTCGCCCGTGTGCGGCGCCTGGGTGGAGGCGGCGAGCGTCGCCGCGGGGCCGCCGGGCTGCTGGTTCGAGAACTCGATCGGAATCCGGATCAGGTCGCGGTCGAGGCTGGTGCTGCACCCGCTCATGTTGAAGCGCGTGAAGTACAGGAACGGGCGCTGGCCGATCGTGTCGAAGTTACGCGACGTGCTGTCGTTGTCGAGCACGGAGGGGTCGCGAATCTGCTCCGGCCCGTCCCCGCAGTTGTATGTCCAGGGCAGCTCGCCGTTCATGAGCAGCTTTGCGGGGCTCCAGTTCACGAGGTCGTCGGAGGTGAAGTAGTAGAAGCCGGAGCCCTGGGTGGAACCGGCCCAGGAGCCCACCAGCACCCACTTCTTCAGGTAGGTGCTCCAGCCGAGGCTCTCGGAGATCGTCCCGACGTGGGGGGACACCGGCACGCACGTATGTTGCCCCGGGTCGGTGATGTTGGTCCGGTAGGGGTCGACGCTGCGGCGGTTGAAGCCGGAGCCGTCCCACAGGCGCCAGGAGGTGGGGTCGTCGATGTTGTTGGTGCGCATCAGGCAGCTGCCGAACGGCTGCGCCCCGTAGTCCTGGACGTGCGCGAGGAGGTAGAGGTAACCGTCCTTGCCGCGCACGATGTTGCTCGGCTGGAAATAGCCGATCGGGCCGATGCCCGCCGCGTAGGGGTAGGCCGGACCTGCGACGAAGTGGGCCGGCGGCGGGGCGTGCGAGAAGGTCGCGCCGTTGTTCGTCGACTTCGTGAGGGTGAGCGTGTTGTACCAGCACTTCTGCTTGTCCGCGAACGACTCACCCTCCTCGATGCAGTACCCCGGCGCCTGGTTGTAGCCCTGGTACTCGGAGTGGATCAGCCCGTGCACCGTCCGGCCGTCAGACGTCCAGGTGGTCCCCAGCCACTCGCGGTCGTCGAACATGGACGGGTCGCCGTTCTTGCCCGATCCCATCATGATGGTGCAGGAGTGCGTGACGCTCGCAAGCGATGGACCGGCCCACCGGCGCGTGGTGTGATGCGAGTTGATCATGACCACCTGGCCGTTCACGTCGCGGAACGCCTTCGTGGACTGGTCCGGGATGTCGTCGTTGTTGCACTTCTGGGTGGTCCAGTCGAACAGCCTCACCTCGGGCCCGGCGGCACGCACGCCCGGCTCCCCGAAGGTGTAGGCCTGGGCCGCCGGCGCGCCGATCAGCAGCACGACCGCGGCGGCGAGAACGGCGAGCAGGGGCACTCGCGATGGCGAAAAGGCCTTTGGGCAAGCTACTAGGCTCCTGCAGTCCACTTGTTGACGCCTCCCCAGGCGTGCTCTCCCGACGATCCCATAGCACGACCGATACGCTCCCCGGCCAAGCCTCGAAGCAGCTTAGCGTCTGCTCCGGCCGCCCGCGACACATCCTCCGAGCCGCTTCCTGCATGAACAGGATTTGACGGGAACGAACCGGCCCGCTTGACTGTAGATTAGGTCAGTATTGGGTCAGTAGGTCGTCAGCAGTCGTTGTCCTGGTCGTGGGAGAGTGTTGTAGGTGACAGCAGGGTCGTCGGTGACGCGGGTATTTCTGCTTGCTGCCCTGCTGGGCGTGCTCGCTTTCCCGCAGGCCGCATCGGCTGCGTTCCCGGGCTCGAGCGGCAAACTGGCGTTCGCGAGCCCGCGCAGCGGCTTCCCGACGGACAGCAACCTGTTCACGATGGGCGTGGACGGCTCGGCTCAAACGCCGATCACCGCCCTCAACGGAGACGAGCTGTATCCGGTCTGGTCACCGGACGGGGAGCGCGTCGCGTTCCAGCAGGGGACGGGCGTAAATCCGGAGATCTGGACCGCCCGGGCCGACGGCACCGACCTGCGGCGGCTGACCAACAACGCTGACGCCGACCGCCATCCCGCGTGGTCGCCGGACGGGATGAAGATCATGTTCGCCAGTGACCGCTCCTCCGGCACGGCGCTGTCGGACCTGTTCATGATGAACGCCGACGGCACCGGCCAGGTCGCAATCACGAACACGGCGAACGTCGACGAGGTCCACCCGTCCTGGTCCCCCGACGGCACCAGGCTCGCGTTCTCGCGCGACGGCGACATCGCGACCATGAATCCCGACGGGACGGGTCTCGCGATGCTGACGGCCACCGAGGACTTCGAGATCGAGCCGGACTGGTCCCCGAACGGCACGCAGCTCGTCTACCGCAGCGGGATCAACACGGACGACGAGATCTGGAGGATGAACGCCAACGGCTCGGGTGTCACGAATCTGACCAACAGCGGCTCGACGGTGGAGGAACGCCCGGTGTGGTCCCCGGCAGGCGACAGGATCGCGTTCACCAAGGGCGCCTTCTCGATGGCCGAGGTGTGGACGATGAACCCGGACGGCAGCGGCCAGACGCGAGTCACGACGAACTCGTTCCTCGACTTCCAGCCCAGCTGGCAGCCGCTGCTGCAGGGCTATGCGCGCCCCAGGGCCGTGCGGCGCAGATCGACGTACCAGCTGGTGCCGGCATACACGGCGTGCACGAATCCCAACCGCACCCACGGACCGCCGCTCGCGCACCCGTCCTGCAACCCGCCCGTGCAGACGTCGCCGAACCTCTTCCCGGGCACGCCCGACATCAACGGTCGCACGGCCAACTGGAACGCCTTCCTGACGATCAAGGTGATCGCCGGCAACCCGGCGACCCCGGAGGACGACGCGAAGGTGAAGTTCAAGACGACAGTCAAGGATCTCTACCGCCAGAGCAACATGACGCGCTACAACCGGGAGCTGAGGATGGAGGTCCGCATCCGCGCAACCGACAAATGGAACACTCCATATCCGGGAGGCGGCGCCGGGCCCGGGACCGGAGAGTTCACGGTCTCGTGGACCGTGCCCTGCTGGAGACCGCCCGACACCAGCGTGGGCGGCAGCTGTGCGATCGCCCTCAAGGACGACGTGCTCGTCCCCGGACTGGTGAAGGAGGGCGTGCGCACGATCTGGGAGTTCGACCAGATCCGGCTGTACGACGGAGGAGCCGACTCCGACGCCGATACCCTCGGCGACAACCACCTGCTGGCCGTCCAGGGGCTCTTCGTCCCCTGACCGCTAGGCCCGGAGGGGCTCCCCGCTCACGAGCCGCTCGGCGGCGACGGTCTCGAGCCAGGCGTCGGCGGCGCGCCGGATCTCGCGCCTGCCCCAGCCCAGCTCGGCGCCCATCACCTTCGCCACCCGGCTGACCGCATCGCGGTCCTCGACCAGCCGGCGACCGGCGAGCAGCCCCAGACGGGTACGGCGGAGCAGCACGTCCGCCACCGTCCGCGCCTGTTCGTGGCGGGCGGCCACCACCACCTCGGCGAGCAGGTCCGGCATACCCTCCACGATCGGGCGGGTGAGGTCGCCGTCCCGTGCGCAGATCTCCAGGATCGATTCGGCGAACAGGCCGTAGCGACTCGCCAGATGGGCGCGTGAGCGCTCTCCGATCTGCGGCGTGTCCGGCAGCTCAGCGGGCTCGACCGGGTGGCCAAGCGGGATCTCATGGGTGCGGCAGGGCGCCTCCCGGAACTCGCGCTCGACCAGCCGGTCCACCACCATCTTGGCCATGCGCCTCCACGTCGTCAGCTTGCCACCCGTGATCGTGACCATGCCGGACGACGTCTCGTACAGCTCCGCCTTGCGCGAGATGTCGACGCTCTTCTTGGGGTCGGCGGCGGAGATCAGCGGGCGCACCCCAGCGTAGGCGCCCGCCAGCTCCCCGGGCCCGAAATCGGTCTCGAAGAAGCCGTTCACCGCGTCCAGCAGGTACTGCACATCGGCATCCGAGACCTCCGGGTGCTCGAGGCTCCCCTCGTAGTCGTTGTCGGTCGTCCCGACGAGGGTCTGGCCGAGCCAGGGCAGGGCGAAGATCGTGCGGTCCCCGCCGGCCGGCAGGACCGCCGCCGCGTTCATCGGCAGGCGCTCGCGGTCGAGCAGGATGTGAGTGCCGCGGCTGGGGCGGATCACCGGTACGTCCTCCTCGGCGAGCAGCTCCTCGGGCCGGATCCGGTCCGCCCACACGCCGGTCGCGTTCACGACGTTCGCCGCCGCGACCGCGAAGCGCTCGCCGCTCTCCTGTTCCTCGCAAACGACACCGGCCGCCCGGCCGGCCTCCTCGATCAGCTCCACCACCGCTGCGCCGTTCACGCACACCGCCCCGAAGCGCTCCGCCTCGCCGAGCACCGTCAGGACCAGCCGCGAGTCGTCGGTCTGGCAGTCGTAGAAGAGGTAGGCGGACGAGGGGGCACGGCCCGCGAGCGCCGGGATCATCTCCAGGACCTCGTCGCCGTCGATCGTGCGGTGCCGGTCGGGGCTCCAGTACTCGCCGCCCTCCAGCGCGGTCTCGCGGGCGGCGCGGCGCCGCGCCCGCGGGTTGCGCAGGGACATCGCGTCGTACATGTTCAGCCCCACGCCGATCCGCAGGTCCCGGCGCGCGCCCTCGAAGGCCGGCACCAGGAACGGAAGCGGCCTGACCAGGTGCGGCGCCAGCCGCACCATCAGCTGCCGCTCCACGAGCGCCTCGCGCACCAGCCCGAGGTCGAAGTTCTGCAGATAGCGCAGGCCGCCGTGGACCATCTTCGACGAGCGGCTCGAGGTCCCGCACGAGAAGTCGTCCCGCTCCACGAGGGCGACTGAGAATCCGCGCGTGGCGGCATCGAGCGCGACGCCGGCGCCGGTCACGCCACCGCCGATCAC
>JBOGZM010000422.1:0-7128 GCA_050697255.1 Solirubrobacterales bacterium | reverse complement strand
ATAAGGACCCCTGTGACCTCCTTTCGGAGGCAGGCCCGGACAGCTTCAAGACCATAGCGGGGGACGCGATTCCGATCTTGGAATTCCAGGTGACGAGCGTGCTTGAGCGCGCTCAGACGCACTCGGCGGCCGACAAGGACCGGCTCATGGCGCAGCTTGCGCCCGTGCTCGGCTCCGCGGGCCCGTCGGTCGAGCGGGACGAGCAGGTGCGCCGAGTGGCGGATCGGCTCGATCTTCGCGAGGACGTGCTGAAGAACCTGCTCCAGGACACGCGCCGTCAGGTCTTGACTCCAGCCGCTCACACACCCGCCAAGGCTTCGCCATTCGAACGCTCCGAGCGGGCGTTCCTGGCGATGTGCGTGTCCAGCGGTGAGCGTGGCCGCGAGAGCCTCGCCCGCATGTCCGACGACCATCTGTCGTCGGATCTGCTGCGGCAGGCTCGCGACTGGCTGCTCGAGCACTTCGACGCACCCACGACCGGACTGGCGACCGAGGAGCCCGAGATGGCTCGGATCGTCGGCGAGATCGTCGTGCGCGCATCGAGCGAGCCGGCCAGCGAGCACGCCCTGGAGTTGGCTTTTCTGCAGCTCGAGCAGCGCAGGCTCGAGCGCGAGATCAAGGCGGCGGCGGAGTCGAGCGACTTCGAGCGCCAGCGTGAGCTGTCCGTGGAACGCAGCCGAGTCATCACGAGGCTGATGGGGAGCGGGGAGCCCTCGCCCTCCACCACGGACGGCCGCGGATGAGCACGGCCGAGCACGCCTTTCAGTTCGACGAGCCGGTTGCCGAGGAGCGGGCCGTCGAGCACGACTACGAGGAACACGCTCCCGCCGCGGACCCGGTCCGCACCTACCTGAAGGAGATCGGCGGCGTCTCGCTGCTGTCCGCGAAGGACGAGGTCCGCCTGGCGAAGCTGATTGAGAAGGGCGACCAGGACGCCAAGAACGCGCTGATCGAGGCCAACCTGCGCCTGGTGGTGTCGGTGGCCAAGCGCTACATGGGGCGCGGCCTGAACCTGCTCGACCTGATCCAAGAGGGAAACCTCGGCCTGATCCGGGCGGTCGAGAAGTTCGACTACCGCAAGGGCTTCAAGTTCTCGACCTACGCGACCTGGTGGATTCGCCAGGCGGTCTCGCGCGCGATCGCCGATCAGGCGCGCACCATCCGGATCCCGGTCCACATGGTGGATGCGATCAATCGCGTGACTCGCACGCAGCGCCAGCTCGTCCAGGACCTCGGCCGCCAGCCGTCGCTGGCGGAGATCGGCGGGGAGCTCGACCTGCCGGCGGACAAGGTGGAGGAGCTGCTCGACCTCGCCAGGGAGACGGTCTCACTCGAGGCTCCGATGGGCGACACCGAGGCGTCCCTGGCCGACTTCATCGAGGACGAGCACACCCGCCAGCCGGACCAGCTCACCGCGCGGAAGATCATGAAGGAGGACCTCGCGAAAACGCTTGCGGGGCTGCCCGAGCGCGAGCGGAAGATCATCGAGCTGCGCTACGGCCTGAACGGGAACGACCCGATGACCCTCGAGCAGGTCGGCCAGGCCTTCGGCGTCACGCGTGAACGGATCCGCCAGATGGAGATCCGCACGCTGCGGCGGCTGCAGAAGTTCCGCATGGCGCGGGCGCTTCAGGACGCGGTCCAGGACTAGCTCCGGCCGGCCGGCCGGGCGACGATCGCCCTTCGCTGCGCAGTGGTCCACGTGGCGGGCCCGAAAGGAGCCGGGACCCGGCTCTAGTATTAGGCGAGTGCGCGGCTCGGCCGCGCCTTCTTTCCGGGGTAGCTCAACCGGCAGAGCGGCTGGCTGTTAACCAGTAGGTTGTGGGTTCGAGTCCCACCCCCGGAGCTGACTCAGACTGCGTGGGACCGGCGGCCGGCCCACCAGCGGTAGCCCGCGAGCAGGATCAGCACCCCGATGATGGCGCCCACCAGGCCGCCGAGGTCGAATGCGTCTTCGTCGCCGATCCCCAGCCCCAGCGTGAAGATGACCCAGCCGAGCGCCGCCCCGGCGAGACCGAGCAGGATGGTGGCGAAGAACCCGCCCGGATCGTCGCCCGGCATCAGGGCCTTGCCGATGAAGCCCGCAACGAGCCCGAGTATCAGCGCACCGATCAAAGCTTCTCTCCTTAGGTGGAACTCCACCGGAGCTTACGCGTGTGGAGCCCTTCGGGACTGAAGGTACGACTCGACTGGAGCGGGAATTGCAGGAGGTGTCTAACGGCGCAGCGCCGGCTCCGCAGCCGGCTCGCGAACCGTTTCCGCGGCCGCGGAGGTGGGTCTGGCGGTCGGGTCCGTGACTCGGACCCGGATCTGCAGGTTGCGCTTCAGGTGGCGGTGCATCAGGGCGATGAGGCCCGCCGCGATGAACAGGCCCGCCACCAGCTCGAACCACTCCTCGATCCGCAGGGACACGAGGTCGCTGGCCGCCGAGAGCGCGAAGCACCCGATCGCGGCCATCATGCACGCGAAGGTGAGGCGATGCTCGCGCAGGACGTCGCGGAACCACCAGGCGAATGCGAGCGCACCCGGCAGGTAGAGCATCAGCAGCACGTCGTCGGGCCGCTTCACTCCCGGCAGGTCTGCGAGGAAGGGAAGGTTGTGACCGATGCTCTCGTGGATCGCAAGCAGCTCGTCGGCAGCGGCGACCGCCAGTCCCGCGGAGGCGATCCCCCAGAACCACAGCAGGCGCCGCGGCGAGCCGGCGAACCGCAGCGCCGCGAGCGTCATCAACGACGCTGTCGCCAGCACGAACAACGCGATCGCCCCGAATACGCTTGCGCCCAGCTTCGGCTCTCCGTCGACGTAGACGTCGACCGCGTCGAGGACGCGCACCTCCTTCACCTCTCCGGCCGGGTACGGCACGTCGACCGGTCCCCGCGTGCTGAACGGTGACCCCCCCAACGCCACGGCAACAAGCAGCGCGCCGGCAGCAAGACCGGCAATCGCCAAGACCGTCCTCAACATCCGACCGCTCAAGCGAGACTCCATTCCCGTCCGCGGGGACTCTTCCCCGACACTCTATCTCTCTCAGGGAAGACCGTTATAAACCTGTATGGGGTCGGAACGCCGGAGAAGACCGGAAAGACCGACGGTTATGGCTTCTGCTTCTTCACCTTGCCCGGAGGTCCCGCGGGGGGACGGGGCACGGCCGGCGCGCGGTGAACACGTCAGGGTTCCCGGACCGGTTGTCCTCCCAGACCACGTGGCAGTGGCCTGCTGCCCAGGCCATGTGAGGCCGGCTCTGCTCGCTGCGGCCCCCGCCCGTGTCGTCCACGCGCTCCGACGGCGCGAACGTCGCACCCCCGTCCGTGCTGGTGGTGAAGAAGACGTCGTTGTTGCCGAGCCGGTTGTCCTGCCAGGCGGCGAACAGCGTGTCGCCCGCCCACACGAGGCCCGGGTGCCACTGGTTCGTGGGGGTGTCGCGGTCAGGGTCGAACCCCTGGCGTGAGTCGTCCAGCTGACGGTTGGGCGAGAAGCTCGCGCCGCCGTTCTCGCCGCGCGCATAGAAGATGTTGGTGTCGGGCTCGCGCGCGCGGAGGTCGGTCCAGGCCGCGTGCACGCGGCCGAGCGGGTCGACGGCGAGGGAGGGGCGCTCGTCGATGCGCTCGAACCCGGGGAAGTCGTCGACCTGCACATTCGCCCCGAACGTCCGCCCGCCGTCGTCGGAGCGCGCGAAGAAGATGTCCCAGTTGAAGCGGAGGAAGTCCGCCCACGCCACGTACACCTTCCCGCCTGCGGCGGCGATCGCCGGGCTCCACTTGTTGTCTAGATGCGCCGCCAGCGGCACCGGGTTGCCGGCGTCGACACGCACGTTCGCGGTGAACCCGCCGCCAGCGGTGCCGCGCGCCGCGTAGACGTGCTCGAGCGGCAGGTCCTGGGGCCCCCGGTCGCGCTCGTCGATCCAGGCCAGGACCGGTGTCGCGCCGTCGTAGGTCACCTGCGGAAGCCACTTGCCGCCCTCGTCGGTGTCGTCCACCCGCACGTCGCCTCCTCGCTTGCGGCCCTTCTCGTCGAAGCGGGCGAGCATCACGCGGCCACGCTCGTCGCTGCGGCCGTCGGCCAGTTCCTGCCACGCGACGGTCACCTCACCGCCCGTCGCCGCGACCGTCGGGAACATCTCGGCCACCGAGCCGGGCGCGTTGGCGCTCACGCGCACCGGCTTGTGGAAGTGCTTGCCGTGGTTGCGGCTCACGGCCATGTGGACGCTCGGCAGGCTGTCGCGCTCGTCGTGCCACACCGCGTACACGTACCGTCCCTGCGCGGCGACCCGCGGAGCGTGCTGGGCGAACGGGTCCTTCTTCTCCTTGCCGCTCAGGCGCGTGCTGCGCGAGAACGCGGGGGGCGCTTCGCGCACTGGATCGGGCAGCCCCGTGACCGGCCCGTCCGGGACGAACACGTCGTCCCACACGACGCTCTCGCGGTAGCCGTTGCGGCACTGCCCGACGGCGAGCGAGTCGGCGCAGGGCGGGCCGATCAGCAGCCTCACCCCGGCGGAGGCGAGCCGCTGGCGCCGCTGCGCGAGACTCAGCGATGAGTCAGCGATCCCCGGGTCGGGCTCGATCCACGGGCCGATCTGGCGGAAGCCGGTGTCCGGGTTCTGGCCGATCCAAGCGTTCTCGCCGCCGAGCGGGCCGGGGTCGCCCTTGGCCCGGCGGCCGATGATCGTGCTCTGGCCGTCGAAGGTGATGTCGAAGAAGTTGCCGGTCAGGCTCGCATCGACGTTCACCTGCCAGGTGGGGTACTTCTGGAGGTTCGCGAAGCCGCCCTCTTTGAAGACGTCCGGCGCCCACTCGTCGGTGCGGAAAGGCCCAGTCGCTGAACGCCTCCGGCTGGAGGATCACGTTCGCGCCCTTGGCCTCGAAGCGGTCGTTGACGTCCACCATCCAGGCGTCCTTGGAGATCACCGTCGCGAGCCGGCCGACGGGCGTGTCGAGTACCTCCAGCTTGGGAACGGCGCCGAACGCGAGCGCAAGGCCGAGGAACTCGCCCGGCGGCGGTTGCTCGGGCGGGGTCAGGTACGCCTTCACCGTCGAGCCGCGTATCACGCCGCCGGTCTGCGACGGGCTCTCGAGCGTCCCGCCCTGCCCGTCCGGCACCAGCACGTCGCCGCTGGGCGCGAACACGTACGTGGTGTTGCCCGCATGTGGCGAGGCCGCCTCATATGCGTATGGGCGGCCCGGTTCGTCCGGGTCACCCAGCAACGAAACCAGCTCCGGGTCCTCGATACGGCGTGCCGGAGCGGCATTCATCGCGGTCGCGATGTAGACGCCGTGCTCACGCGCGAGGTCGCGGAACGTCTCGTAGAAGCTGCGGTAGAGGGTGTCGGTGAGGGCCAGGAACAGCAGCCGCACGGCGGGCTGGCCAGGGTACTTGTCGGCGTAGTAGGCGACCTGCCTGGAGTAGGGCTCGAACAGCGACGGGATCGCGCCGAGCGCGCTGGTCTGCATGCGCGCGGTCGCTCCGCGCGACCCGATCAGGACGTTCACGAGCCCCGAGTCCTCGGGGAACACGACCAGCGCCTTCCCGGGCGCCCCGGGGTCTGCCGGGCGGAGGTGGCTCGCGACGTCGTCCACGCCCGCCTGCACGTACGCCGCACGGTCCGGGAAGCCGGCGTCCATCAGCGCGGCCATCTTGTTGCGGTAGTCCGTGTACGTGACCGCGTCCTGGATCCGGTGCTTGTTGCCGACGGCGAACATGCGCACCTCGCCCGCCTGTGCGGCGGGAGCCAGCATGAGCACCGCCGCCAGGGCGATCAGCGCGCGAATCCACATCACGGGTTGCTCCTATGTCAAGGCAGCCATCTGAAGTGGCTCCCTGATCTTGGTCAATTTGTTCATTGCCAGGGGATCCGTTCTATCCGATGAGACCGGCGGGCGCAGCAGGCGCAAGACGGTGCGCACGAGCTGGCGCTTGAGACAGCGAAGCGCCTCCCGCTTGGTCTTGCCCTCCGCCTGCTCGCGGGCCAGGTAGTGCTGCGCCGGCGCATGCACGCGCTTCTGGGTGACCGCGATCCGGTGCAGCGCGCAGTCGAGCTGGCGATCGCCACCCTTGTCGAGGCGATGGCGATCGCGACGTCCGGAGGACACCGGGATCGGCGCGACGCCGGCCAGGCGCGCGAAGTGGCTCTCGGAGGGGAAACGCTCGGCGCCGGCGGTCTGGGCGATCAGCTTCGCTGCGGTCAGAGGCCCGCATCCGGGAAGATCGAGCAGCGCCGGGTTCTTGGCCTTCACGAGCGCGGCGATCTCGCGCTCGAGCTCGCGCGAGCGGCGCAGCAGCGCCTTCAGCGTGCGGATCTGCTCCCTGCAGATCGAAACGCGCGTCGACTGCTCGGCGCGCGCCAGGCGGCGCCCGATCCGCTCCAGCCACACCATCCGCTCGAATGCCCGCACCGGCAGCTCGAGCTCGGGCCACAGATCGAGCAGGTGCCAGCGCAGTCGCCCCACGATCCGGGTCGACTCCTGCTCGAGATCCTCGCGGTGGTCGACGAGCAGCTTGATCTGCATCGCCTCGTGATCGAGCCAGGCGGTGGGCAGCTTGTCGGGTCCTTCGCGAAGCGCCGCCCTGGCGACCGCGAGGGCGTCGATCGGATCGGACTTGCCCCGCTCGCGCACGGAGCGGCGGGCGCCGGCCATGTGCTTGGGGGCGACCCGCACCACCCGCTCGCCGTGGGCGACCAGGTAGCGCTCGAGGTTGGCGGTCAGGTGGCGGCAGTCCTCGATCGCCCAAAGCCGCTCCGGGGCCAGCGAGCGGCCCCAGCGCAGCAGCTGCGCATGCCCACTGGGCTTGGAGCTGACGGTCAGGTCGTCCAGCAGCTCACCGGTCGCGGCCTGCGTTGCGGCGGCAGTGTGCTGGGACTTGTGCGGGTCCGTTCCGATCACGATCATGTGGCGCGTCCCTTCTGTTGGATGTCAACCGACGGACGGACCGCCAGCGGACACACCTCAGTTGGGGCGTTGCCACGCTCCTATCAAGTCACGCTGGTGATCCTCGGACGGCGGCGGGCGACACAACCCATGGCAGTCAGGCCCTCGCGGGTCGACAGCGAGCCTAGGAGTCAGCCCGTCGCCGGCCCGAGAACCAACCGGGCGGGTCGGACGCCACCGCCCTCGGGCGAGAGCGTGACACTGA
>JBOGZM010000421.1:0-4022 GCA_050697255.1 Solirubrobacterales bacterium | reverse complement strand
CGTGAGCAGGCGCAGCCCCGGCCGCGCCTCGAGCCGGCGGCACATCCACGCGAGCGAGGCGATCGTCGTCCCCCAGCCCGAAAGACCGCGACCGTCCCGGTCGTAGCGGCCTGAGAGGCCGAGACCGTCGCGGTGGCTGAACCCCGTCTGGGCGAACTCGGCGCGCATCTCCTCCGCCCGCTCGACTTCCATCTCCGGGGGTCCGAGGCGCGGCGCGAGGTGCCGGCCGTTGGTTGCGAGCAGCAGGAGCCCCCAGGGGCGCAGCCGTGCCTCCAGGAACTCGAGGAACGGCAGCCAGCGACCGGAATCGAGGTGGGTGAACAACGAGCCGCACCAGATCAGGTCGAAGGCCGCATCGGTCTCGATGCGAGCCGGATCCTCGTCGGCGTAGAGCGGCACCGCGTCGAAGACCTCCGCGCAGAAGTCGACGGCATCACGGTCCAGGTCACAGGCCGTGATCCGGGCGTCGGGGTAGGCCGCGCGGATGACGCGCAGGACCTGTCCGCGACCGCTCGGGAAGACCAGTATCCGATTCGACCAGGCGGGCTCCGCCGCGCCGCGCGGCAGCAGCCGCCGTGCGCACTCGACCGCGGCCTCGACGCACCGCAGGGCAGCCGGGCCCCATTCGAAGTAGCGCACCTTTCCGTCGCCGGCAGCCGTGGCTTCGTCGGGCGCAGGCGCGGGCGCCGCGTCGAACGGCGCCCGCTCGTTCGTCCTCGCGAGCGCCTCCTTCAGCGCCGGCGCGTACATGAGGATCGTGTCGTCGCGCTTGTCGTGGAGGCTCATGTGCAGGTCCTCGAGCGGAGCCTCCCCGCCGCGCATCAGCGCCGAGTCGTTCACGCGCGGCCGCGCGAACTTCCTGATGCACTCCTCCTCCGAGCGCGTGTAGTAGTGGTTGATCCGGATCCTCGAGTACAGCGACCGCTCGCTGAACCCCCCTGCGATCGGTTGCTTGTCCTCGTCCACCAGGGTGCCCTCGGTGTAGTCGAAACCGTGCGAGCTGAAGCATCGAGTTGCGCGCGCCGGATCGACGATGCACTTGAAGCGGCGCGTGTGCTCCAACTCCGGGGAATCGCTGCGCCACACGTAGTTCTCGATCACGAGTCCCGCAGGCTTCGTCCGGTGCCCGGAGCTCCCGAACATGGCCCAGTTGGCCGCCACGCCGGGCCACCGCTCGTACTCGACGAGCAGCTCCGAGAGCGGCCGCCCGGTGGGCGAGAACAGGAACTCGTCGATGTCGATGAATGCGATCCAGCACGAGTCCTGACGGTGCTGCTCCAGGCAGTGGTCGTAGATGTCGAACTGGACGTTGGCGACGTCGGGCCAGTCCTCGAGCGTCACGATGCCGTCCTCGATGTAGGGCGCGAGCGCTGCCCGATGGTCGTCCACGCTGGCGTGGTTGTAGAGAAAGAAGCGCTCCACTCCCACGAGTCTGTGGAACTCGATCCACTCGCGCAGGTAGGGAGCCTCGTCCTTGTAGACCGCGCAGACCGAGAGGTAAGCCTTGGGTAATTCGGTCACTTTGCGCGCCTCTCGGGTCGTGGCGCTCCGCAGTGCAGCCCTGCCGCCACGTCAGTCCACAGTAGCATGGGGCCCAGCCCCGGCTGGGCGGGGTGACAGCGCATCAGTCAGTACGTGAATCCCTCTCCAGAGCGACCAAGCGACGCCGGCGTCAGCGGGAGTCTGCGGCGCGGCGCGCGGAGGCTCGGCCAGGGTTCCGACGGCAGGCACCGGGAGAGCGTTGTGCGCAACGTCGCGCGAATCGCCCGCCTCGGGCGCGGCCCCCTCTCGAAGGCGAAGATCTTCCTCGTGGGGCTCGCGATGGCCCGCTCTCGCTGGCCGGCCCGCCGCCTGACGACCATCCGAATACGGGCAATGGGCCAAACCGTCAGGTTCGTCGTGAGCGCGCTCTCCGACCTGCTGGTCCTGCGCGACACGTTTCTGTTCGACGACTTTCGGAAGTACACGGGAGACCCACGCGTGATCGTCGATCTCGGCAGCAACATCGGCGCCACGGTCGTCTACTTTCGGCTCAAGTATCCGGAGGCCTCGATCGTCGCAGTGGAGCCCGATCCGTTCGCGTTCGAGAAGCTGCGGCGCAACACCGCCGGGTTCGAGGGCATCGAGCTGCGCAACGTGGCTGTCACAGCAGAGCCCGGACAGGTGACGCTGTACCAGCACAGTCAGAGCTGGGGCTCGTCGTTGTTCGAGTGGTGGCAGGGGGCGACGCCGGTGTCCGTGCCGGCCCAGACTCTCGACGGGCTGATCGCGGAGCTGGGACTCGAGCGCATCGACCTGCTCAAGATCGACATCGAGGGCGCCGAGTTCCAGGTGCTGCCCTCGTCCAGGCAGCTGCACCGGGTGCAGGCGATCATCGGCGAGATCCATGCCTATCTGAGCGATGAGCCGGTCGAGCAGCTGCTCTCGTGCCTGGAGGGCTTCGACGTCCGGGTTCCCCCCCTCGCGGGACGGGCCAACGTCAGCTTGATGGCCACCCGCCACCAACGCCTCTCGTCCTCGGCTGGTCCCTACGATGATCGAGCCTGACATCACCCAGTTTCTCGATGCGCGGCGACGCGACAGCGACTACTCGAGGGAGAGTCCGGCGCCAGCCCCGCGCGATGAGACCGCACCATTCGTAAATGCCCTATCCGCCGATGGTCGAGACTGCCCGGCTCACGCTGAGACGTCTTCGTCGTGGCGACGAGGACGCTTTCCTCGCCGTCTGGACCGATCCAGATGTCTGGCAAGCGATTCGCCCGGGCACGCCATTCGACTCCGAGCATGGATCTAGGCGCTTCCACCACCATCTGCAGCACTGGGAGAAGCACAGCTTCGGTCTCTGGCTGATCGACGACCGGACGAGCGGGGACACCCTCGGCTGGGTTGGCTCCTCACATCCCGATTACGTGCCTGAGCTCACCGACGAGATTGAGATCGGGTGGTCTCTCCGGCGAGGGTTCTGGGGACGGGGAATGGCAACCGAAGGAGCGCGCGCCGCGGTTTCCGCGGCGCTGGAGCATCTACGTCCAATACGCCTGATCAGCCTCATCGACCCAGAGAACTTCCGGTCCGTTGCTGTAGCTGAGCGTTTGGGAATGCACGATCAAGGGCCCGTTGAGCATGCCGAGCTCGACCTGGAACTCCGGCTTTATGCGCTCGCCGCGCCAGCCAACTCGACGGACCTTTCGACTGCCGTCAGATAGATCCGCTCGCGCAGTCCTCGGTCAGCTCGGCCACAGGGTCTTTTTAACGATGCTTGCGAGGGGAGTAGCCGGAGGCGTCAAGCAGGCGGTCCTGCGGCAAGCTCTCCTCCGAGAGATGGGGAGAAGAGCGAAGCGGCAAGGGAGCGCGCGGAGTGGAAGAAGGGCGAGCGCGCTGATCGGAAGCCAGAGAGCACAGCCCGGACCGTCAACGAGGCGGAAGTCAGGTCCGACGCCGGGAAAGGCAGACCCGCCGCACTCTGACCGCGCCCCGCTCATTCCACGAGCCTCACCTCCAGCCCCTCGTCGCCCGGGACGATCTCGCCCGCCTGGCCCATCAGCGCGAGCACGCGCGCGACGTAGGCGCGAGTCTCGGCGTAGGGCGGGATGCAGCCGCAGGCGGCCACGGCGCCCGGGCCCGCGTTGTAGGCGGCGAGCGCGAGCGGCACCGTCCCGAACCGGCGCAGCAGGTCCCGCATCAGCCGCGCCTGGGCCTGGATCGCGGCGACCGCGTCGAAGGGGTCGCGGAGGCCATACGACCGCGCCGTGCCTGGCATGAACTGCGCGATCCCGCGCGCCCCCGCCGGGCTGACCGCGAAGGGGTTGAACCCGCTCTCGGCATAGAGCTGAGCGGCGAGCAGCGAGGCCGACACGTTCCAGCGGCTCGCCGCGCGGGCGATGGGCGTCGCGTAGGCGGGCGGCACGAACCAGGGCACCGCGGAGCGGCCGTCACCGGGACGTCCCGCGCCCCGCGCGGGCTCGGGGGTCGAGCGCGGGTTCAGCGTGAATCCGTAGTGCCAGGCTTCCCAGGAATAGCGC
>JBOGZM010000420.1:0-2391 GCA_050697255.1 Solirubrobacterales bacterium | reverse complement strand
GTGATCGGCTTCTGGCTCGCGCACTGCATGGCGCGCCCCGAGATGCTGGCGGAGCCGGTGCGCGAGCTGCTCGCGATGGTCGCCGCCGGCGAGCTGCGACCCGTGGTGGGCGGCACCTACCCGCTGTCGGACGCGCGCCGCGCACACGAGGACATGCGCGCGCGCAGGACGACCGGCAAGCTCGTCATCGACCCCCGCGCCTGAGGGCGATGGCCGATTCGCTCGCGGGCAGGACGCTCTTCATCTCCGGCGGCAGCCGCGGCATCGGCCTCGCGATCGCCCTGCGCGCCGCGCGCGACGGAGCCAACGTGGCGTTGATCGCCAAGACCGCCGAGCCCCATCCGAAGCTGGAGGGCACCGTGTTCACCGCCGCCGAGCAGATCGAGCAGGCGGGCGGCAGCGCGCTGCCGATCGTCGGCGACATCCGCGACGAGCAGCAGGTGTTCGCGGCCGTCGAGCAGGCGGTCGAGCGCTTCGGCGGGATCGACGTGTGCGTGAACAACGCCAGCGCGATCAACCTGGCCGGCACCGAGGCGCTCGAGATGAAGCGCTACGACCTGATGCAGGACATCAACACGCGTGGCACGTTCGTGGTCAGCAAGGCCTGCGTGCCGCACCTGAAGCGGGCGCGGAACCCGCACGTGGTGACGCTGTCTCCGCCGCTGAGCATGGACCCGAAGTGGTTCAAGGGCCACGTCGGCTACACGATCGCGAAGTACGGGATGAGCATGTGCACGATCGGGATGGCGGAGGAGTTCCGCGAGGACGGCATCGCGTTCAACGCCCTGTGGCCGCGCACGATCATCGCCACCGCCGCGGTCCAGAACCTGCTCGGCGGTGAGGAGGCGATGGCCCGCTCGCGCCGCCCCGAGCTGGTCGCCGACGCGGCGCACGCGATCGTCACCCGCCCGAGCCGCGAGTGCACCGGCAACCTGTTCCTGGCCGAGGACGTGCTCGCCGAAGAGGGGATCACCGACATGGCCGCCTACTCCTACGGCACCGAAACAGCCGAGCCGATCCCGGACCTGTTCGTCGACTAGTGCCCCGTCCACCAATGAATGCCCCGTTCTGGCGGCTGCACGTCGTCGCCTGGCTTTGTCCTCGGTCGCCCGAATAGCGTCAGCTATTCGGGCTCCCTGCGTCCTTGCCATGCTTGACTTTCGCTCGCCAGAAGCGGGCCAACATTGGCAGAAGGGGCACTAGACGGTCTTCAACCCGTCGACA
Source organism: Solirubrobacterales bacterium (assembly GCA_050697255.1). GTDB lineage: Bacteria > Actinomycetota > Thermoleophilia > Solirubrobacterales > JBBDJG01 > CAVSXO01. The sequence continues at coordinate 1,167 of JBOGZM010000420.1, read as the reverse complement.
GGCCCCTGACCCACGGCGACGTGGGCTACTTCGTGCACGCTATAGCGCCACTCATGTAGCCCACGTCAGGGAAGGGCGCGCGGCTTCGCTTCAAGGCTCAACGATCGGTGACGAACCACCGGGCGAAGCGCCTCGACGTTAGATGCGGCGCGGGACGCGTGTAGCCTCATCGGATGTCCGTCTATGCCCGCATCCTGCGCCATCCGCGCATGGCCGGCCTGTTCGCCGCGGCGCTCGTCGCGCGGCTGCCGATCGGCATCAACGGGCTCGCGGTGGTCCTCTTCCTGCGCGAGCAGACCGGGTCGTTCGCCGTTCCGGGCGCGGTCGCCGGAGGGCTCGCGCTGGGCACGGGCCTGGGCGCGCCGTTCATGGGCCGCCTCGTGGATCGGCTCGGCGCCCGCGTCCTGCTGCCTCTGGCGGTCGCCAACGCCGCCGGCATCCTGGCGCTGCTGGGACTCGGCTACGCGGATGCGCCCGCCCTGGTGCTGGTCGCCGTGGCCGTCGCGACGGGCGCCCTCTACCCGCCCAGCCCCTCGGTGCTGCGGGCCCGCTTCCCGGAGCTGCTGAGGACCGAGCCGGCGCTGGTCCCGGCCGCGTACGCGCTCGACTCCGTCCTCCTGGAGATCACCTTCGTGCTGGCGCCGCTGGTGGTCGTGGCCGCCATCGCCCTCCTGGGCGCCGGCGCAGCGCTGGTGGCGTCGGCGGCCACGGTGCTGCTGGGCGTCGGCGCGTTCGTGTGGCTGCTGCCGCCCGACGGCCCGCGCGCAGTCCACCACGAGGACGCGGGGCTGCTCGGAGTGCTGCGCGCGCCGGGCATCCGCACGCTCGTGCTGACCATGGTGCCGGTCGGCTTCGCGATCGGCGCGCTCGAGGTGGCGGTGCCCGCGTTCAGCCACGAGGAGTCGCGCGCCGAGCTGGCCGGCGTCCTGCTGGCGACATGGTCGATGGGCAGTGCGGTCGGGGGGTTCGTGTACGGAGCCCGCGCGCGTCGCTCCCCCCTGCCGCTCGTGCACCTGCGCCTGACGCTGCTGCTGCCGCTGGGGTTCTTGCCGTTGCTCGTCGCACCGTCGATGGCCGTGATGGCCCTGCTGCTGATCCCGGCCGGTCTCTTCATCGCCCCGATCATCGCCACCCGCAACGAGCTTGCCAGCCAGACCGCGCCACCCG
>JBOGZM010000419.1:0-6133 GCA_050697255.1 Solirubrobacterales bacterium | reverse complement strand
GCGCCGCACCGCCCTCCGCCCCAGCTTCTCGAGCCGCACGCCGGCGACATAGCCGGCGCCGCGGCGGCGCATGACCTGCACGCGGTGCCACCTGCCCCGGTGGCGGAGCTTCAGCACCGGCCGGCTCGACGTCCCGGCCGGCTCGATGTTCGACAGGGTCCTTGCCCGCAGCACCAGGCGCCGGCCGGGCCACAACACCGACGCGCTCGCCCGCAGGCGCACGGGGCGCCCCCCCTTCTGCCGCGCCTTGACGACCGAGGGCCCCGGGCCCAGAACGGTGGGAGAGAAGTTGATGCACGGACTGGCCGGCAGCAGGCGGAAGTCCTTGCCGTCGCGGTTCACGTAGCCGGGCTCGGTCACGAGGTTCTCCACCATGGGGACCTCGACGTCCAGCTGGATCCCGGCGTTGCCCCAGTGACGCGTGCTCCACAAGCAGTTGCGCCGCGCAATGTTTCCGCCACCGGTGAGCTCGTAGCTCTCGATGTTGTAGCGGATCAGCGGGTTGGACAGGACGTTGTGCTCGACCACGTTGTTCGCCGAGTCGCGCGAGAAGACCACGCCCTGTCCGTTCCCATCGATCACGTTTCCCGCCACGTAGGTTCCCTGCGCGTCGGGGAACAGCTGCACGCCGCGGTCGGCGTTGTCGTAGATCCAGTTGCCCGTTATCCGCGCGTCGTCCGAGAGCTCCACGTATATGCCGTGATGGTGGTTCGTCGGCGGCATCTCGCCGCAGTTGTGGATCCTGTTGTGCTCGATCACCGTGCCCCGCGCGCGTCCCCACTCCGCCGAGCCCAGCAGGAAGCAGATCGCCGTGTGGTGGTTCGTGACGTCGTTGTCGCGGAACACGACGTTGTCTCCGTTGATCGTCGGGCTCGGCAGCCCGGCGCGGTTGCGCCCGTCGAGGTCGAGCTGCTCCACGACCACGTTGTTGGCCTCGTCGGCCATATGGAGGCGTCCGGCAACGGTGGCGCGCTCGCTCGGGAAGCTGGTGATCGTGGTGGGCGCGCCGGCCGCGCCGCCCCTGGTGACCTTCACGTCCCGCTGATAGACGCCGGCGCGCAGGCAGCCCGTCTGTCCCGACCGCAGGGAGTTCGCGAGTCTCTCCACGGTCGCGTACGGCTTCGTCACCGTGCCGGGATTGCTGTTCGAGCCGAGCGGCGAGGCAACCCTGTCGCACGCCACCTTGGACGTTCTGACGGGGGCCCCACTGGACCATTCAGCTGCCATGCATGCGAATGCCACGACCGTGGCCGCGACGGCCAAGAGCTTGAGCGGCAAGGCGCAGGACTCCCTTCCTTACGTCCGACAGACAGACAGACAGACAGATCAATCCTAATCGCCCCGCCTGAATCCGGCTTGGCAAATTCAGCCGCCGCGGCTCTTCACGTATGACGAGCTCGGCTTCTCGGTCGGGCCGGAACCCACTCGGTTCTCGACCTCGGCCTGGGGCACCACGGGTTTCGGTCGAATCTATCCGCGTCGGCACGCGCGGTTCAAGTGTCCGTCCGCCCGGTGGGCGTTACATGGATACTTCCCGCATGACCGAGGACAGCGTCGAGCTCGTGCGCCTCTCCTACGAGGCGTGGAACGAGCACGGACCGGCCGTGATCCGGCCGATGCTGGCAGAGGACGTCGAGCTGTACGACGCCCCGGACCTTCCTGACGCGCAGGTGTGGCGCGGCCCCGACGCTGTCGTGAACAGGCTCGAGGCCGTCACCGCGGCCGTTGGCGGCGGCTCCGTCGAGTTCGAGGGCTTCGCGCCGCGTGGTGACGCTGTGCTGGTGCGCATGTGCTGGCAGCTCGACAGCGGGCAGGGCGACTTGAGGCTCGGCCAGATCTTCCACCTCGTGGGCGTGAGCGAAGGCATGATTTCGCGCATCCGCGTTTTCCTCACAGAAGCCGAGGCGCAGGGAGCATGAGCGGGCGCGCGATGATGCTTCCTGAAGGAAGTCGGTATCAGCGGAACTCGAGCACGACCTTCCCGGTCGCCTCGCGCTCGTCGATCAGGCTCAGGGCGTCGGCGGCCCGCTCCGGTGTGAACCGCGCGCCGACGATCGGCCGCACGAAGCCCTCTTCGACCAGCCGGTTCACGGCCGCGCCGATCTCGCGGTTCAGGTCGGGCTTCGGCATCACGTAGGCGCCCCAGCCCGCGCCCACCACCTCGGTGTTGCCGAGCAGCAGGCGGTTGACCCTCACCTCGGGGATCGACCCGCCGGTGAATCCGACCACGACCACCCGCCCGCCCTCGCCCAGGGACCGCAGGCTGTCGACGAAGCGGTCCCCGCCGACGGGGTCGAGGACCACATCCACCCCGCCCCCGGACAGCTCCTTGGCCTCGTCCCTCCACGGCCCGTCGGAGCGGACGACCTCGTCCGCCCCGGCTGCGCGGGCCACCTCCTCCTTCTCCGCTGTCGACACCACCGCGATCGTGCGTGCGCCGAGGCCCTTCGCCACCTGCACCGCAGCGGTCCCGACCCCGCCCGCGGCGCCGTGCACGAGCACCGTCTGGCCCTCGCCGAGCCGACCGCGGAGCTTGAGCGCGAACCAGGCCGTGTGGTAGTTGAGGACCAGGCCCGCGCCCTGAGCGAAGTCGAGCTCCTCCGGCAACGGGAACGTCAGGAACTCAGGCGCGACCACGACCTCCGCGAAGCCGCCGAGCGCGCAGAACGCCGCCACGCGATCGCCCTCCTTCACACCCGCGCCCGCGGGCGCGCTGCGCACCGTGCCGGCCACCTCGCTGCCGGGGACGAACGGGAGCGGCGGCTTCAGCTGGTACTCGCCGCGAGTCTGCAGCACCTCGGGGAACGACACGCCCGCGGAGTGCACGTCGACGACGACCCCGCTGCCGGGCGAGAGCATGTGCGACGGCTCCGGCTCGGGCACATCGGCCATCCGCAGCGCGCTGTCCGGCCCCCCCAGCTCCACTATCTGCACGGCCTTCATCGGCCGAAGCTCATCACATCTCAGCGGTGCTCGCGCTCACGCAGCTCCACCCGCCGGATCTTGCCGGTGAGGGTCTTCGGCAGGTCGTCGACGAACTCGATCCGGCGTGGGTATGCGTAGGCTGAGTGACGGTCGCGCACGAACCTCTTGATCTCGTCGGCGAGCTCGTCAGAGCCCGTGCGGCCCTCGGCCAGCACGATGAACGCCTTCACGACGTTGCCGCGCCGCTCTTCCGGTGATGCAACCGCCGCCGCCTCGCGCACCGCGGGATGCTCGATGCATGCCGACTCGACCTCGAACGGGCCGATCCGGTAGCCGGCCGAGATGATCACGTCGTCGGCGCGACCGGCGTACCAGTAGTAACCGTCGCCGTCCTGCTCGGCCGCATCCTTGGTGTGGAACCAGTCGCCGCCGAAGGTTTCCGCGGACTCCTCGGGGCGGTTCCAGTACCCGAGCGGGTAGTGCGGGTTCGATCGAGCCCGCAGGCAGATCTCGCCCCGCTCGCCGACCGCCACGGGATGCTCGTCCTCGTCGAGAATCTGCACGTCCCAGCCGGGCATCGGCCTGCCCATCGACCCTTCGCGAACCTCCATATAGGGGTAATTCGCCACCAGCGGATACGACTCGGTGAGCCCGTAGAAGTCGAGCACCGTGAGCCCGTACTGGTCGCGGAACCAGCGGATCGCCTCCGGGTTGAGCGGCTCACCCGCCGAGCAGACCACGCGGAAGTCCTGCGGGTGGCGCGCACCGGCATCCGACACGCCCATCATCGCCCGCATCGCGGTCGGGGTGGTGAAGACGTTCGTGGGACGGTGCTTCGACAGCACGGCGAGCTGTTGCTCGGGGTCGAAGCCGCCCTGGCGCTGGAACACGAACTGCGTCGCGCCCAGCCGCCAGGGGCCGAGCAGCGGTGCGATGCCGGCCGCCCAGGCCCACTCACCCATGCCGTGGAACAGCTCGCCCTCGCGCAGGTCGTGACAGTGGACGAACTCCTCGTGGGCCAGGATGTACCGGTGCGCGTGCAGGATGCCCTTCGCGAGCCCGGTCGTGCCCGACGAGTAGTACAGCTGCGCCGGGTCGTCGGCGGCCGTGTCGGTGGTGGGGCAGTTGGTCGATGCGTCCGCCAGCAGGCGGTCCTCGAGCACGATCACGTGCTCGAGGAGGTCAGGGTCGACCCGGTCGGCGTTGGCGGCGTCGGTCACGAGGACCTTCGCCTGTGAGTCATGGATGCGGTGCCGAATTCCCTCGTCTCCGTAGAGCACCGACATCGACAGCAGGATCGCGCCGAGCTTCCACGTGGCGATGAACATGGCCGCCGTCTCGGGTGTGGGGGAAAGCAGGAGCGCGACCCGGTCCCCGCGCTCGACGCCGTGGTCGCGCAGCACGTTGGCGCACTTGCCGGCCAGGTCCTGGAGCTCACCCCAGCTCACGCGGCGCTCGTTCCCGCGCCAGTCCTCCCACACCATCGCGAGCTTGTCCCGCGGGTGCTTGTCGCACACGTCGGCGGCGATGTTGTAGCGCGACGGTACGTCCCACCGGTGGCGCGCCAGCACCTCGTCGTAGGTTGTGGCTTGCGTGGCCGTGAAGCGCAGACTATCCGGCTTCACGCCGGTGCAGGAGCCTGCAGCGGCTCAGTGACCCGGCAGGAGCAGCGCCAGGACGATCATCAGGCTGAAGTAGCCGAATGCGGTGTAGGCGAGTGCCATTGGCGGTCGGGTTCCGCGCCGGTCTCGGGCTTCCTGCCTCGAGGAGAGCGCTGACCCGGCCGTGAAAGCTAGCTGTCCCATCGGCTGCCATCGGTGGGGGCAGCGACCGGCGTCGCGCTACTCCCCGGACCGCAGCCCCGCCAGGCATCCCGAGTACACCGCATCGCGCGCCTCGCGCAGGTACGTGCGCCGCGCGACCTCCCGTGCGACGTCCTGCGGGTCGGAGCTCCCGATCCGGTATTCGCGCCGCATGCCCTCGATGCCGAGGCGCTTGCAGAGGTATTGCGACTGCTCGAAGATCGGCCGCTCGACCGCCTTCAGCTGCTCCTTCGGGATCGGGTTCTCGCGGGTGTAGCGGGGTGGGCTCCCCGTGCGGTCCTCCGGGGGAACCGACCCCTCGGGCACCGGCTCGCGGTTGTTGTCCGGGTCGAGCTTCGGCGCCTCGCCCCCGCCGCCGTCCGGAGCCCCGGGCTCCGTCGTCGCGGCGCCCCCGGTGGCGCCGGTGGCGCCGGCCTCCTCCTCGGACGTGGCGCCGCTCGCAGCCTGGCCCTCGCCGCCGGAGTCCTCGCCGCACGCGCCCAGCGCGAGCGCCAGCGCCGCCAGCAGCGCGACTGTGAAGCGCCGCGTCATGCCGAGGGCAGCGGCGATCCCGCGAACCCGATGAACCACACCAGGGCGGCGAACAGCCCCAGCAGCGCAGTCAGCACGACGACCACGTCGAGCACGGTGACCTCGGGCCGCGAGTCCTCCTCGCCGCGGACGCTGCGCATCCAGGGCAGCCGGACACGCACTGTCGGGGTGTAGCCGCTCACCTCCTGGTAGCGGCGGTGAATGCGCGCGAGACCGAGGGCGACCAGGATCGTCGACGCGATGATCCCGAAGGCCACCACCGCGTATGGGCCCATGCTGGCGCGCTGCGCCTCGGACATCTGCGAGCCGATCCACAGCCAGATCACCGGGTTGCCGAACCACAGCATCAGCCCGCCGAGCACCATCAACGCGACCAGGCCCGCCTGTGAGAGCTTCTTCCCCATCGCCACGCTCGGCCGATGATAGACACGGGTTCGCGCAGGGATGCCAGAATGACCCCAGGGAGGGACGATGGAGAAGAAGACCTGCCCGCGCTGCCAGAAACGGACCGGGCACCGGGCGGCACGGTGCCGCAGGTGCGGCTACCGCTATCCCGAACAGTCCAGCCCCAAGCCCGCGGGGCTCGCGATGGGCGCCGGGTTCCCGCTGTTCGTCACAGGCGTGCTGATCCTGTTCGTGGGCGACCTCTCGCCCGCCCTGATCGCGATCTCGATGACGATGGTCGTCGTCGGCGTGGCGCTGTTCTTCGATCCGCGCTGAGGCCCAGGCCGCCTGACGGCGATGTCTAGGAAATCGCCGGCTGCGGTCGCCCGCGCGTCCGGCCGCGCAGGGGCCGGGGCACGAAACGCGCGGCCAGCGCCGCCAGGTCGGCGCCCGCCGCCACTCCCCCGCAC
>JBOGZM010000418.1:0-13085 GCA_050697255.1 Solirubrobacterales bacterium | reverse complement strand
GCCCTGGACCGCTCCAGGGTCACCGCCGGCGCTCAGGCGGTCGTCGCGGCCAGTGGGAGCGCCTTCGTGACGGCGCAGGGCCTGGCGATCGTGAGCGCGACCGACCGGTGCTCGGTGCGCGCACTGGCGAACGCGCGCGCGGAGGTCTTTGGCAACGCGCGCGCATGGGCCTGGGGCAGCTCTGTGGTTTGGGCCCGCGGGACGACGAGCGTGAGCGCCTGGGGCTCGGCGGTCGTGCACGCCGGCAATGCGGCCGTCGTCGAGGCGCTCGAGACGGCGATGGTGGTGGCCGGTGGCTCGGTCAGCGTGAGGGCATTCGGCGCCGCGATGGTCAGGACCAGAGGCGAGGCACGGGTCGAGGCGACCGGCGGGGTGAGCGTCGTGCGACACGGCGCCCGCGCGGTGGTCTCCGGCGCGGCGACGACGGCCGTGACGGGCCTCGCCACCGCCGCCGAATGGTGCGACTACTACGGCGTCGAGGTCCGGGACGGCGTGGCCACGCTCTTCAAGGCGGTCGAGGACGACTTCAGCACGTTCCACGGCGGCTCCTACGGCCCCGGCACGGAGCCGGTCGCGCCGGACTGGGACGGCGGCGAGCGAGAGTGCGGCGCAGGCCTGCATTTCTCTCCCCGGCCGACGTTCGCGCTGCCGCACCCGGATGACCCGATGCGCTTCGTGGCGTGCCCCGTCCGCCTCGATGACATCGTCCCCCACCCGAACGGCGTCTATCCCGACAAGGTCAAGGCCAGGGGAGTGTGTGCTCCGGTCTACGAGGTCCACGAGGACGGCACGCCGGTCGCCCGGGACCCCGCCGCGCCCTCCTAGGCTTTCCTCCTAGTCCAGGACGCGCACGTCGAGCACCTCGGCCCTGAGGCTCTCCGCGGGTCCGCTGTCCGGGTCCACCACCTCGTGCTCGACGGGGCTGAACCGGACCTCCACCCTGTCGCCCTCTGTGAGCGACCCGGCCAGCCGCTCCCGCAGCGCGCCGCCGACCTCGAACGTGTGCGGGTCACCCGGCTCGTCGGGCTCGAGGTTCAGGAGCATCACGCCCCCGACATCCCACATGAACTCCAGGGTGCCGGTCACGGCGCGGTCGCTCAAGCGGTGAGCGGCGCCGCCGTGACGGGCCCGTGCCGGGAGCGCCACAGCGCGATCCCAAGCGTGCCGAGGCCGAACACCGCGGCGGCGAACCAGGCCAGGGCGCCGAGTCCCGGGACCAGCGCGATCACGCGCAGAATGCCCCACCCGGCAAGGAAGGCGAGGAACCGGCTGGTGGGCGGCTTCACGAGCGCGCGCCCCAGCAGGAACGCGCTGGTCGTGTAGCCGACCGCGTAGATCGGGAGCAGCGCGAGCAACAGGCCGATCCCGAGCGGCAGGCCGAGCAGGGTGATCATCAGCAGCACCGCGACGGCCGGGAGGCCGAAGAACACGGCGAGGCCGATGCCGATCGCCGGTCCCGTCTTGGTGCGCGCGATCTCGAGCGCCGCCTCCAGCGACCGCGGCGCCAGCCACAGCAGCGCAAGCCCCAGCAACAGGCTGGAGACCGACATCGCGAGCCACAGCGCGATCCAGGCGGCGAACGTGGTCAGCGGTGACACGAACTCGTCGAAATTGAGCTTCTCGGTGCTGCCGCCGACCGCGCCCGGCACGGTGATGATCGGATCCTCGTCTCCGTAGGAGAGGTCTCCGTCCACGCGTCCTCCGGGGCCGATCACGACCGGCTCCGCCACCGCCACGACGTCGCCCTCGACGGGCCCGTTGATCCGCACCGGAGCGCTGACCGCGACCAGGTCCCCCGTCACGCGGCCGCTGACCCGCACGCTGCCGTCGATCACGATCACGTCTCCGACCGTCTGGCCGCGCGGCACGTCGACGTCGCCAGTGATCACGATCTGGTCGTCCGCGGCGTGCGCGGGAGCGGCCCATGCGAGCACCGCGAGCAGCGAGATCAGGAGGGCGGCGGCTCTCACGTGTCCGGCGGCCGCGCGATCTCGAACTCGCCGGTCTCGAGCTCGTGCGCGACGCTCGCCTCCACCTCTTCGACAGCGGGGGGTGGCTCGCCGCGCAGCGCGTGCATGCGGCGGATCTGGAACTGCCGGAAGCGCTTCAGCTTCAGGATCTCGAGCACCAGGACCAGGTAGACGCTGGCCGCCGCTGCAGCGAGGAAGAACCCGGCGATCACCAGGCTCCAGCCGACGTCGAAGTTGCCGTGATCGTCCGAGTAGGGGACGAAGCGCAGCGCCAGCGCGAGCATCGCGAGCACGAGGGTCCACCCGTACAGGTAGAGGACCGTTCGCCGCTGCGAGAAGCCGATGTTCGCGAACCGGTGATGGAAGTGCCAGCTGTCGGCCTTGTACACGGGCTGACCGTACTTGATCCGCTTGGCGATCACGAAGCTGGAGTCGAGGATCGGCACGGCGAGGATCACGAGCGGGAACACGAGCGCGACCACCGCGTTGGTCTTCAACGCGCCCTGGACGGCGATCGCCGCCAGCATGTAGCCGAGCAGGTTCGAGCCCGAGTCGCCGAGGAAGATCGAGGCCGGATGGAACCCGTGCCGCAGATAGCCGAGCGCGGCTCCCGCCGTCAGCATCGCCAGCACTCCCGCCTCGTTGCGGTCGAGGGACAGCGCGATCACGGCGAACGTGCCGGCCGCGATCGTGCACACGCCGGCTGCGAGGCCGTCGACGCCGTCGATGAAGTTCACGATGTTCATGACGGCGACGATCCCGATCACCGTGAGCGGGTACGAGGCGTCCCCCAGGTCCAGGTGGCCGAGGAAGGGCAGCGTCATGGTCTCGACCCGCACGCCGGCGGCCACCGGCACGACCGCAGCCAGCACCTGCCCGGCGAACTTGACGTCCGCGGACAGGTCGAGCAGGTCGTCCGCGATGCCGACGGCCACGATCACCGTCGCGCCCGCCAGGATGCCGTTCGTCTGCTGGCTCGACGGCAGCCACACCAGTCCGGCCGCCACGATTCCGGCCCAGATCGCGAGGCCGCCCAGGCGGGCCGTCGGGAACTGATGCAGGCCCCGCTCGCGTGGCTCGTCGATGGCGCCGATCCGCCATGCGAGCGACTTGACCACAGGTGTGGCGATCCACACCACGACCAGGGCCAGGAAGAAGGCGAGGATTGCGTCGAGGGCGCTAGGCATCAAGATGTTCCGGAGGCCGCTGTCAGGCGGACTCTCGAGACTTTAGGTGGGGCGGAGCCCCTTGATATTCCATATTCGCCGTGGCCGGGCTGGTCGCCTGCGCGCGGTACCGCTCGTGCCAGAGCGAGAACATCAGCAGGCCCCAGATCTGGCGGCTGAGGTCCTCCCGTCCCGCGACGTGGGTGTCGATCAGGCCGGTGACCGCCGCCGGTTCGAAGAAGCCCTGCGCGCGCACGCGCTCCGGCGACAGCATCTCCCGCGCGAAGGGCTCGAGGTCGCCGCGCAGCCAGGCGGCGGCCGGGATCGAGAAGCCTCGCTTGGGAGCGCGCGCGATGCGCTCCGGCAACAGGGTCGCGACCGCCTGGCGCAACAGCCGCTTCTTCGACAGCCCCCGGACCTTCAGGCGGCGCGGGAGGGCGAGCGCGAGCTCGGCGACCACCTGGTCGCAGAAGGGCACACGCGCCTCGAGCGAGTGCGCCATGCTGGCCCGGTCCGTCTTCACGAGCAGGTCGTCCGCCAGGTAGATGCCGATGTCCACGTCCTGGAGCCGCGCGAGCTCGTCCGCCCCCTCCGTCTCGGCGTAGCGGGCGCGGTAGACGTCGAGCGGGTCGACCGCGCCACGCCGGCCGTCCAGCAGCTGCGCGCGGGCGGCGGGCGAGAAGATCTCCTTCCAGCCGTGGTGGCGCTCGAGCGGCGGCAGGTGTGCGGACCGGGCGAAGCGCTTGGCCTTGTAGTCGAAGCTGACCTTGCCGGAAGAGCTCGGCAGCGCGTCCACGAGCGGCCGCAACGCCGATGCGACGCGCCCGATGCGCGGCGCCAGGTTGTCGGCCACGTAGGTGTAGTAGCCACCGAACAGCTCATCGCCCCCCTCGCCCGAGAGCGCCACCTTGACCGTGTCGGCGGCGAGCTGCGAGACCAGGTACGTCGGGAGCGCCGACGAGTCGGCGAACGGCTCGTCGAACGCCTCCGCAAGGCGCGGGAGCAGCTCCACCGCATCCGGGCGCACGACCAGCTCGTGGTGGTCGGTGCCGTACTGCTCGGCGACCAGCCGCGCCTGGTCGAGCTCGTTGAACGCGCGCTCCTCGAAGCCGATCGAGAACGTGCTCACCCGGTAGGAGCTCTCGCGCGCGGCGAGGGCGGCCAGCGCAGACGAGTCGATCCCGCCCGAGAGCAGCACGCCCACGGGCACATCGGAGACGAGATGCGCGCGCACGGAGTCGCGGAGTCGCTCGCGCAGCTCCGCCGCGAGCGCACGCTCGTCCTCAGCCCGCTCGCGGCCCGCGGGCACCGGCCGCGGCCGCGCATAACGGCGGAGGGCGGGTGCCCCGCCCTCCCACAGCAGCATGTGGCCGGGAGGCAGCTTGCGCGCCTCGGCAAAGATGGTCAGCGGCGCGGGGATCGAGTTGAAGGCCAGGTAGGCCTCCAGGGCGTCGAGGTCGACTTCGTGCGAGAACCCGGGTTGACGCAGCAGCGCCTTCAGCTCCGAGCCGAACGACAGCACCCCGCCGGACAGGGCGTAGTAGAGCGGCTTGATGCCGAACCGGTCCCGCGCCAGCACGAGGCGCCGCTGGAGCCGGTCCCAGAGCGCGATCGCGAACATGCCGCGCAGGTCCTCCACGAATGCCGGTCCTCGCTCCTCGTAGAGGTGGACCAGGACCTCGGTGTCGCTGCGCGTGGCGAACCTGTGGCCGGCGCGCTCGAGCCGCGTGCGCAACTCGGCATGGTTGTAGATCTCGCCGTTCTGGACGACCTGGATCCGCCCGTCCTCGTTGCACACGGGCTGGTCCCCGCCGGCCAGGTCGATGATGGACAGCCGCCGCGCCGCCAGCCCGACGTTGCCCTCCACGAACGCTCCCGAGCTGTCCGGGCCGCGGTGGTGGAGGGTCTCGTTCATCGCCGCGAGGACGTCCGGGTCCACCGCCGCGCCGTCCAGCGACACGAGGCCGCAGATGCCGCACATGGGGCTGAGTGTAGAAGCAGGCCCGGGTTACGCCGCGCGCGCGAAGAGCCGCCCGAGGCCTCGCACGGGACTGGTCAGGATGCGCCAGGCGGTCGCGGCGCAGACCCGCAGATAGAGGTGGACCGACCGGTCGGCCACGTACTCGAGGTCGTGCGCGAGCTTCTCCGCCCACGACGTCTCACGGGTCATCCGCAGCTGCGCGAACCCGGTCAGGCCCGGCTCCATCACCAGCCGCTGCCAGTACTGGGGGATCTGGTCGCACAGCTCCTCGAAGAACGCGGGCCGGATCGGCCGGGGGCCCACGATGCTCATGTCGCCGCGCAGCACGTTCCAGAGCTGTGGCAGCTCGTCCAGGTGCGCGAAGCGCAGCGCGCGCCCGAGCCGCGTGACCTCCTGCTGCGTGCGCTCGGTGAGCTCGTGGCCGAGGTAGGGGCCGAGGCGCGCTTCGGCGTCCGCCGTGAGCGTGCGGAACTTCAGCATCGTGAAGATCCTGCCCGCGCGCCCCACGCGCCTGCCGCGGTAGAGCACCGGCGACCCGGACGTGAGGCGGATCGAGAGCGCGATCGTCCCCAGGACCGGCGACAGCACCACAAGTGCCCCGCCCGCGATGCCCAGGTCGAGCACGCGCAGCGCCGTGTCGACCGCCCGGTGCTCGTGGCCCTCGTGGGCCATCCCCCGGTAGCGCTCGGCGAGCGACTCTCTCGGCGCGGGGCCGATCGCATCGGCTTCCGCCGGCGCCCGCCGTGACAGCGGGTCATGCGCCGGGATCGGGTCTTGAACATGGGTGCGGGGAGCGCTCATTTCACAGCGCCGAGGATCATGTCTACCAGCAGCGCCGGATCGCGCCGGTGCTGCTCTCCAGCGGAGTTCTTCTTCCGCAGCTCGAGTCCTCGGGGGTCGGTCAGGGGACGCAAGCGATGTTCCCTGATCAGGGCCTCGTCGACGCCCCCCAGCCTACCGCCATAGGTGGTGTAGACCGGTGTCCCGAGGGCGACCGCCTCGCGGTTCATGGTCCCCCCTGCCGAGACCACCAGATCTCCGAGGGCGACCAGGCTCTGGGCGTCCACCGCTCTTTCGGGGACGACGACGGACGGCAGGTCCAGCGCCTGCACGTAATCGCGCTGCGCGTGGGTGCGGGGCAGCACGATCGCATGCACCCGCGGCTCGTGCCCGAGGTGGTTCAGGACCTGGGGGAACAGGGGGTTCGACTTGCGGTGATAGAGGGACACGTCGGGCGGGGGCCGCACGACGACGACCACCCTCTCCATGTCCAACCCGAGCCGCTCGGGAACGCTGCGGTCGGGCTCGAAGTCGGCGAGGTAGTACTCCTCCTTCAGACCCGGGTACTGGGCCAGCTTGCCGTCGTCCACGCCGTAGCGGCGCAGGCGCTCCGGCGGGATCGTGTCGGGCGTCATCACCCGCCGCGCGGGCCGGCAGCCGATGTTGTGCTGCATCGACGCCCACTCGTAGTCGAACATGTTCACGGCCGGGATCTTCAGGCGGCGGGCGGCGATCGCGAGGTCGTTCGAGCCATGCGCGAGCGCGAGGTCGAACCCGCCGCGCTTGCCGAAGCGTCGCATCGCCCGGGCGCGTGAGAGCAGCTGGCTCAGCTTGCTGATCCGGGACGCCCCGCCGTGGCGGCCGAAGGCCTCGTGCTCCATGCCGTGCAGCTCGAGCAGTTCGAGCGTCTGAGCGTAGTCGCGCGCAGTCACCTCGACCTCGTGGCCGGCGGCGCGCAGGCGCGGGATGATCGGCCGGAACACGAGCACGTGCGCCGGGGCCGACATGTCGATCCAGATTTTCATTGGCGAGCGCCCGAAGGGCGCGAAGCACGAGACTTTAGGGGGCGGCGCAGCCGCCGCGATGTTTCATGCGTGGGGCGCCAGGCCCCGTCCGTCAGACCGCCGCAGCGAGGTCCGCGTAGAGCGGGTAGCGCTCCACCAGGGTACGCGTCCGTTCGGAAAGCTCCTGGCGCCGCGCGTCGTCGAATCCCGGCGCGAGCGCCTGGCAGATCACGTCCCCGATCTCACGCATGTCGTCCTCGACCATCCCGCGCGTCGTCAGCGCGGGCGTGCCGATCCGCAGGCCGGATGCCTGCATCGGCGGGCGCTGGTCGAATGGGATCGCGTTGCGGTTGACGGTGATGCCGACCTCGGCGAGGCGGTCCTCGGCCTCCCTGCCGTTCAGCCCCTCCATGCCGAGGTCCACCAGCACCAGGTGCACGTCGGTGCCTCCCGTCAGCACGTCGAGGCCGCCCTCCTGCAGCGTCTCGCCGAACGCCCGCGCGTTCGCGATCGTCTGGCGCTGGCGCTCGCGGAACACCTCGCTCCCGGCGATCCGCAGGCAGACCGCCTTGGCGGCGATCACGTGCTCGAGCGGCCCGCCCTGCTGGCCCGGGAACACGGCCTTGTCGATCGCCTGCGCGTACTCCTCCTTGCACAGGATCAGGCCTGCGCGCGGGCCGCCCAGGGTCTTGTGGGTGGTGGTCGTGAGCACGTGCGCGTGCGGCACCGGACTGGGGTGCTCACCCGCGGCCACGAGGCCCGCGAAGTGGGCCATGTCCACGAACAGCTTCGCCCCCACCTCGTCCGCTATGCGGCGGAACTCGCCGAAGTCCAGGTGGCGCGGATACGCGGACCAGCCCGCCACGATCACCTTCGGCCGGTGCTCCTTGGCGAGCCGCTCGACCTGCTCCATGTCGACGCGGTGGTCGTCCGGGCGCACCTGGTAGCCGACGACGTTGTAGAGCTTGCCGGACACGTTCAGCTTCATCCCGTGCGTGAGGTGGCCGCCGTGCGCGAGCTCCATCCCGAGGATCGTGTCGCCCGGGTCGAGCAGCGCCATGTAGACGGCGTTGTTGGCCTGCGCGCCGGCGTGCGGCTGCACGTTCGCGTGCTCGGCGCCGAACAGCGCCTTCGCGCGGTCGATCGCGAGCTGCTCCGACACGTCGACAAACTCGCAGCCGCCGTAGTAGCGCTTGCCCGGCAGGCCCTCGGCGTACTTGTTCGTCAGCACGCTGCCCTGGCACTCGAGGACGGCCTGGGGCACGAAGTTCTCCGAGGCGATCATCTCGAGCGTGTTCTGCTGGCGCTCGAGCTCGTGCTGGAGCGCGTCCGCGATCTCGGGGTCGACCGCCGACAGCGGCTCGTTGAAGTAGCCGGGCTCGAGGTCCGTCAATTTGCCTCCTTCAGGGGCTCCGCCGCGGGCCCCGCGGCCTCCCCGTTCTCGATGCGCGCGATCTGGTCCACGCGGCGCTGATGGCGGCCGCCCTCGAACTCCGCGGCCAGGAACGACTGGATGATGGCACGCGCCTCTGCGCCGCTCAGCGTACGGCCCGCCAGCGCGAGCACGTTCGCGTCGTTGTGGCGGCGCGCCATCTCGGCCTCCTCGGGATCGCGCGCATTCACGGCCCGGACCCCCTGCAGCTTGTTGGCGACGATGCTCACCCCGGTGCCGGAGCCGCATGCCAGCACCGCCATGTCGGCGCGGCCGTCGGCCACCAGGCCGGCTGCCTCCGCGGCGTGGACGGGGTAGTCCACAGACTCCTCGGAGTCGGTGCCGCAGTCGACGACCTCGTGGCCCGCCTCTTCGAGCGCGGCCACGATGGTGTGCTTCAGCGGATAGCCCGCGTGGTCGAATCCGGCGGCGATTCGCATGGGTTCGTGACTATAGGGAACCGCCAGGCAGCAGCCTGAATTTGCCGCCTGACCTGATCGGGCGCGCTCTCAGCCGGCCGCCGGCGGTCCCCGCCGGTCAAGCGCCTCCCGCACCGCGGGTGCGTACGCCACGAGCGTCTCGTCGCGAACGGTCCCGCCGCGCGTCTCGATGACTCCTGTCAAGAGGGGCCGCGAGGACCCCACGTCGCCCCACTTCTGCGCCTTGCGGCGGCGCTCCTCCAACGATCTCAAGGGGTAGTGGTGGATCTTGAGCCGCGCCCACGAGTCCGGCTTGCGCCCGTAGCGCGTCACGGCAGACATCTCCTCGTTGACCGGGACGCCGTCGTGGTAGACGAACTTGTGCGCGCTCGTGCACCAGGCCACCCGAGCGGGATCCAGGATGCTCTTGTACTGCGCGCGGTCGTCGGGGCGCAGCTGCCAGCGCTCCACATAGCTCTCGATCACGAGTCCCTGGGGCTTCGTCAGGTGTCCCGACGGCCCGAACTCGGCCCGATTCACGATCACTGCGGGAAAGCGCTCGTACTCGGGGAGCAGCTCCGGCAGGAGAGCTCCCGTGGGCGAGAACAGGAACTCGTCGACGTCGAGGAACGCGATCCAGCGCGCGTCGTCGCGGTGGACCCCGACGCAATGCTCGAAAGCGAGGACCATCGCCTTCGGGCGTCCGCTCTCGCCCCGGAACGGGAGGGGCCAGTCATGGCGGATCGCGACGCCCTCCTCGAGATACGGGGCCAGCACGTCGAGATGGTGATCCGTGCTCCCGTTGTCGTACAGCACGAAACGCTCCACGCCGACCAGCCGGTGGAACTCGATCCACTCGCCCAGGTAGTCGGCGTCGTCACGGTAGATCGTGCAGGCCGCAAGGTAGGCTCTGCCGCGCTCGGAGGACACGACCTCATCATTATGGAATCACGCGACGTCTTCACCCAGGCGGAGCTCGACGAGACGCTCGCCCAGCCGGACCTGATACCGATCTGCGCGGGCGCAGGCGAGTTCAGCGTCGCCGGGCGGCACTTCCTGCGGGCGGCCGACTCGGCCCGCGTCCACGCGGGCGACGGAGTGACGGTCGAGGCCGGCGGCGCAGCGAGGATCGTGGCGCGCGGGCGCGCTCGCGTGCGAGCCCGAAACAGGGTCACGGTGGACGCCGACGACTCCGCCGTCGTGGTCGCCAACCACCAGGTCTTCGTGCGGGCGCGCGGCCAGTCGCGGGTGATGGCCCGCGCGTCCGCGATCGTCGAAGCGGCAGGCGCGGCGGGCGTCACGGCACAGGCGCGAGCGGCGGTGACCGCGGCCGATTGCTGTCACGTGTGGGCGCTCTCGAACGCGGTGCTGAACCTGTCCGGCGACGTCCGGGCCTGGGTGCGGGGAACCTCGTTCACAACCGCATCGGAGCGGGCGACCGTCAGCGCCTGGGGCTCGGCGAACGTGGTCGCCCGCGGCTCGGCGAGCGTCGAGGCCCGTGAGAACGCGGTCGTGGTCGCGGGCGGCACCACGACGGTCAGAGCATTCGGTGGCGTGATGGTGAGAGCCTGGGGCAGCGCGCGTGTCGAGGCGCAAGAGGGAGTCGCCGTCATGCGGCACGGCGCCGGCGTCGCGGTGTCCCGCGGCACCGTCACGGAGGCGGTTCGCTTCCAGAACGCCGAGGAGTGGTGCAACTACTACGGCGTGCAGGTCGAGGACGGCGTCGCGACCCTGTACAAGGCGGTCGACGAGGAGTTCAACTCCGATCACGGCACGTCCTACCGCCCGGGCAGCGAGCCGCAGGCCGACGATTGGGACCGAGGCGAGCGCGAGTGCGGCGGAGGGCTTCACTTCTCGCCGCAGCCCATGTTTGCCGTTCCTTCCCCGGGTGACAGGATGCGCTTCCTCGCATGCCCTGTGCGACTGGAGGACATCGTCGTGCACCCGAACGGCATCTACCCCGACAAGGTGAAGGCCAGGGGCGTGTGCGCGCCGGTCTACGAGGTGGACGAGGACGGCGCGCCGGTCGCCCAGGACGTCGGCACGGGCTAGCCGCCCCTACCCCGCCGCGGCCGCCGCGGCTTCCGCGACCTCGTGCACGTCGGAGGGCTTGCGGCGCATGGTGAACGAGAACGGGATCGCCACCAGGGTCACCAGCCCGCCGACGAGGAACGCCCGCCCGTAGGCGTCGCGCAGCTCCTCGTCCACGATCTCCCGCGCTCTTGACGGAGACGCCTGCGCCGACAGGGCGGCGATGCGCTCGCTGGCCTGCTTCCGCTCGTTGTCTATGGAGCCCGTGAACACCGCCACGAACACCGCGATGCCGATCGCGAAGCCGACCTGGCGCGACATGTTCACGATCCCCGACCCGAGGCCGAGCTCCTGGCCGCGGATCGAGCCCATCGAACCGATCGTGACGGCCGGGAAAGTCCCACCGACGCCGATCCCGAGCAGGGCGAGCCGCCACATCGCGGCCCCCAGCGAGGGCTCGGCGGGCAGCGTCGAGAGCGCGAACAGGCCCGCCGCCATCACCAGCAGCGCGGGGACGGCGAACGCCCGTGGTGGAGCGCGCTCGGACAGCCGGCCGACAAGCGGCGAGACGAGCATCGCCATCAGCGGGACCGGCGTCACAGCGAGCGCGGCCTCGAGCTCGGAGTATCCCCACAGGTTCACGAACGCGAGCACGACCAGGAAGAGCGCGCCCATCATCCCGATCCCGAACAGGAGCAGGGTTGCGCTGGCGCCCATGAACTGCCTGTTCCGGACCAGCGCCGGTGTCAGCATCGGATACCTCCCGTAGCGCTGCGTGAGCGCGAACGCCACGGTGAAGAGCGCGGCGGCTGCGAGCAGCGAGACGATCAGCGGCGAGTCCCACCCACGGTTGTTCGCCTCCACGAGGCCGAAGGTGAGGCAGAAGATCGCGGCGCCGACGGTCACCATCCCCCACCAGTCGACGTCCGTGCCCGCGTGCGGGTCGCGGGTCTCGGGCACGATGCGCAGCGCCAGCGCGATGCCGAGCACGCCGATCGGCACGTTGATGAGGAAGATCCAGTGCCAGCCGGCGTCGAAGGGCCAGCCCGCCAGCTCCACCAGCACCCCGCCGAGCGGCGGGCCGAGAGCGGCGGCGGCGTTGGCGACCATCGCCATCATCGCGAGGCCGAACCCGCGCTGCGCGGGCGGGAACACGAGGGTGGTCGTTGCCAGCGCGATCGGCGCCAGCGTGGCCGCGCCGACCGCCTGGATCGCGCGCGACGCGATCAGCGCCCCGATCGACCACGACAACGCGCACATCAGCGAGCCGACCGTGAAGATCGCCATGCCGATCAGGAAGAAGCGGCGGCGGCCGAACTGGTCCGCCAGGCGGCCCATCGACACCAGCAGCACGGCGAACACGATGTTGTAGGCGTTCAGGACCCACGAGACCGTGTCGACGGGCGCGCCGAGGTCCCGCTGCAACTGCGGGATCGAGATGTTCACGATCGTGACGTCGATCAGGGCCATGAACAGGCCGATCATCACGACGCCCCAGATGCGCCATTTGTTGGCGTGCAGGTACTCGGGGGTGGGCGAGTCGGGTGGTCTCACGCCGGCGAACAGGTTTGCACGTCGGCGTAGACTGGCCCCTGACCGCTGTCACTTCCTCGAGGAGGCGAAGATGTCCCGACTGCTGAGAATGGACCGCTCAGGGCACACGGAGCTGGCGGCGTGGAGCGCCGGCGACTCAGGCTCCTACGACCGCGCCGCGACGATCTTCGAAGATCAGCTCGCCGGCGGGTACATGGGCGTCGCGAAGCTGCAGGACGAGTCGTTCGAGCAGGTGAAGCAGCTGCCCGTCGACGTCGAGTACGTGCTGCTGCGGCGGCCGATCGTCGGAGGTTGAGCGCCGGCGCCGGGGCACTCCCCGAGCTCGAGGGCGTCGCCTGGCGACGCCGCGCCGACGACCGCTCGCTGTTGGTGCGGGAGCGGATCTCCGCCGCCTACACGATCCTGTACGTGACCCCGCTGGTAGCGGTGGCGGTGGGCTTGCTCTGGCTCGAGCCCTGGCTGTTCCCGGTTTCAGCCCTGGCGCTCCTTCACGGGTGGGTGATACCGGAGCTCTTCGCGAACCGGGGCGCGGGCGTCGTGCGGTTGCCGCGGCGACGTTTCGCCGACGGCCCAGAGCGTGTGGCCCAGGGTCTGCTCGGCGACCTGCTGGCGCATGAGGCTCGGGACCTGCAGCGCCGCACCGGCCTGGTGCTCGAGCGCGGACGGCTGGGAGTGTGGCTCGTTGGGGACGCGGGCGCGCTCCTCGTGCGCCCCGGCGGGCGGCGCGTGCACACCTACTGCGTGCGCG
>JBOGZM010000417.1:0-4215 GCA_050697255.1 Solirubrobacterales bacterium | reverse complement strand
AACCCACGACCTTCTGCATGGCAAGCAGACGCTCTAGCCAACTGAGCTACATCCGCAGGAGAGGGCCAGTATAGCCCCGGGCGTGGCGCCCCCCGGTCGCTAACCTTCGCCTCCCGGCGACGTGGCGGAGTGGCTTACGCGGGGGCCTGCAAAGCCCTTTACACCGGTTCGATTCCGGTCGTCGCCTCTGGCCCGTCAGGCACGTTGACGTAGGCTCCGATCGTGGCCTCGTGCGTTCTCCGGGCGTCGTGAGTCCCGTCCGGCCCACCGTCCACGTCGTCGGGCGACGGCTCGACCCCGCGCATCACAACCTGCGTGACTTCCTGACCCGGGGCGCGCAGCCGCACGAGTTCCACGAGGCCGACTCGGCGGAGGCCGAGGCGGTGCTGGCCGCGGCCGGCGCAACCGGCGCGGAGCTGCCGGTCGTCATCGACGCCAGCACGGTTCACGCCGGGGCGACGGTCCAGGGACTCGCCGAGGCATGGCGGATCTTCGCGCGCCCGTCGCGCGCCCACTATGAGCTGGCGGTGGTGGGAGCGGGGCCGGCCGGCCTCGCTGCGGCCGTGTACGCGGCCTCCGACGGCCTGGCCACGGTCGTGGCCGAGCGCGAGGTGCCAGGCGGGCAGGCCTCGCACACCTCGCTGATCGAGAACTTCTTCGGCTTCCCGGACGGCATCGGGGGCGCGGAGCTCGCGCGGCTGGCCGGCCGGCAGGCAGAGCGGTTCGGTGCCGAGCTGCTGATCCTGAACGGCGTCACGGGCAGCGAGCTGGACGCGGGCCGGCCCCCGGTCATCCGGGTCGCGAGCGGGGACGAGATCACGGCCGACATCGTGCTCGCAGCGCCGGGCATGGACTGGAGGCGGCTGGAGGTCGACGGAGTCGAGGAGCTGCTCGGCCGGGGCGTCTACTACGGAGCCGGGCGCAGCGAGGCCGCCCAGTGCGGCGACGACGACGTGCTGGTCGTCGGTGCGGGCAACTCGGCCGGGCAGGCGGTGGTCCACCTCGCCGACGCGGGCGCCCGAGTGACGATGGTCGTGCGAGGCGACCGGCTGGCGAAATCGATGTCGGCCTACCTCGTCGAGCGCGTGGAATCCCATCCGGCGATCGACATCAGGCTGCGCACGCAGGTCACCGCCGTGCACGGTGACGACGATCACCTGGGCGCGGTGACGATCACGGATGCGGACGGCACGTCCGAGGCGCGACGAGCCCGGGCATTGTTCCTGTGCATCGGAGGCCGGCCGCGCACCGGTTGGGCAGCCGGTAGCGGCGTCCGCACCGACGCGGCGGGCTACATCCTCACGGGCCCGAGCCTCCTCGATCGGGGACACCGGCCTGACGGCTGGCCGCTCGATCGTGACCCGCTGCCGCTCGAGACCACGGTGCCGGGCCTGTTCGCCGCCGGAGACGTCCGCCACGGGTCCGCGAAGCGCGTCGCCGGGGCCGTCGGAGAGGGCGCGATGGCGGTCGCGCTCGCGCATCGGAGGCTCGAGGAGCTCGCGGCCGCACCCTGAGTCCGGCCGGTTCCGGCCCTCGCCCCTGGCGAAATGCCCGCCCGCCGGATATCGTCCTCGGCAACCGACCGGGGATTCGAGGGGGCTCGTCGATGAAGAGGAAGCTGGCGGTTCTGCTCGGCCTGGCGGTGTTCGCGAGCGGCCTGCTCGCGTGGAGCGCGCCCGCGCTGGCCGACTCCGTCACGACCCTGCCGTCCTACAACGACCCGCGCAGCGCGATGCCGCAGCGCCCCGGACACACGATCAAGCGGGTCCGGTACGGGTTCAGCTCGACGTCGAACTTCGTGCTCCCCGCCGGCAACTGGGTCCACAACGCGCTCAGACACGACGCGCCGTCCCCGTGCACCAACTGCTACATCACGGACATGGTGCCCAGTCTGGTCTACGTGAACGACGCCAACCACCCGGACGGCACGCCGGCCAACCTCGACACCGACGCGATGATGCACCACTTCGTGCTGATCAACAGGCAGCGCCCGGATCCCGTCTGCCCCGGCGGCCTGCAGGGTCAGATCGGCGAGCGGTTCTTCGCGTCCGGAAACGAGCGCAGCCAGATGCACCTGCCGGCGCCCTTCGGCTACCAGAACAGCCGCTCGACGTGGTCGCTGATCTCGCACGTCATCAACAAGGGCAGCGTCACCAAGAGCCTGAACATCGAGATCGTGTTCCAGTACCGCACCACCGGCGCGGCCGAGACCAAGCCGCTGTGGTGGGACATCGACGGCTGCGTCGACTCGGAGTACACGACCCCGGTGGGCTACCACGACGCGACCGTCGACTGGACCTCGACCGTCGGCGGGCGCCTGATCGGCATGGCGGGGCACATGCACGACGTCGACGTGACCAACTCCACCCCGTGCGTCAACCACTGCCCGGAGAAGGGGCACGGGATCGCCGTCTCGGCCGAACTGGTGGGCGGCAACTCGAGCCACTACTTCGGGCCGATCCCCCCCAACAACCCGCCACCGGCGTCCCTCACCGGCGCGACGCTGTGCCGCTCCGAGGGCTACTACGGCACGCCCTGGGCGGGCTCGCGATGGCGCGGGCACCTCGACACCGTGAGCGAATGCGCCATCAACACCGACCTTCTGCCCACGGCCCAGGCGGAGGCGTGGCCCGGCGGCGGCGAATTACCGTCGACCGGCTATCCGCTCGACATAGGGCAGACGATCAGGCTCCACAGCGAGTACCAGAACGACACCGGGCAGCCGCAGACGGACGTGATGGGAATCATGCTGGCCTGGTACGTGCCGGCCTCACCCGGTTACGCGCGCCCGCAGGGGGCCTCGCCCATGAAGGTGTCGCTGGTGCCGGCCTACAATCAGTGCACCGGTCCCAACCGCGTGCACGGACCGCCCGACTTCCCGGGCAACGCTCAGAACCCCGACGGTTCCTGTAACCCGCCCGCCCAGAGCTCGTCCCAGCTGACGGTCGGGTCCGCCGCGAAGTCGGTCGGCTCCGCGAGGATCAGCGCGCTGGTCGGCATCCCGGCGACGCCGGCCGACGAGGCCGATGCAAGGGTGAGGCTGTCGATGACCGACGTGCGCAGGCGCTCCGACCTCACCGACTACACGGGCCAGCTCCAGCTCGAGACGACGATCCGGGTGACGGACCGCAACAACGGCCCCTCCGAGACCGGCACGGCCCAGGACATCCCGTTCCGGGTCACCGTGCCCTGCGCGGCCACCGGCGACACGACGGTCGGGTCAACCTGTTCAGTGACCACGACCGCGGACGCCGTGGCCGGCGCCGGCGCGGTCACCGAGGGCAAGCGCTCGATGTGGCAGCTGGGCCAGGTGCGCGTGAACGACGGGGGACCGGATGGCGTCGTGTCCACCACGCCCAACACGCTGTTCGCGGTCCAGGGCCTGTTCGTTCCCTGATACGAACGCGTCCTCCCGGGTAGGGCTATTGCAGGGCGACTGCGAACCAGCAGTCGGCGCCTTTCGCGGGAGTAATGTCTTTTCTTGCGACTCCGGTGGCTGCCGTGACGTTCACAAGCGTGAGCAAGGTCTATCCGGACGGGACGCGTGCCGTTTCCGGGCTGGATCTCGGCAGCGAGGATGGTGAGTTCATCGTGCTGGTGGGCCCGTCGGGCTGCGGGAAGACCACCGCACTGCGCATGGTCGCCGGCCTCGAGGAGATCACCGAGGGCGAGATCCGGATCGGGGAGCGCGTGGTGAACCACGTGCCCCCGCGCGACCGCGACATCGCCATGGTCTTCCAGAGCTACGCGCTCTACCCGCACCTCTCGGTCGGGGCAAACATCGCCTTCGGGCTCAGGATCAGGAAGATCGACAAGCGGGAGGTCGACCGGCGGGTCGAGAACGCGGCCCGCATCCTGGGTCTCGAGCAGCTGCTCGACAAGAAGCCGCGCGCGCTCTCGGGGGGCCAGCGCCAGCGGGTGGCGATGGGCCGCGCGATCGTCCGCGAGCCGCAGGCGTTCCTGATGGACGAGCCCCTGTCCAACCTCGACGCGAAGCTGCGCGTGCAGGTGCGGGCGGAGATCAGCGCGCTCCAGCACAAGCTCGGCGTGACGACGGTCTACGTGACGCACGACCAGGTGGAGGCCATGACGATGGGGGACCGCGTCGCGGTGATGCGCAAGGGGGAGCTCCAGCAGGTCGCCGGTCCGCAGGAGCTGTACGACCGGCCCGTGAACCTGTTCGTGGCCGGCTTCATCGGCAGCCCCGCGATGAAC
>JBOGZM010000416.1:0-3478 GCA_050697255.1 Solirubrobacterales bacterium | reverse complement strand
GCGCCGCCATGTACTCGGCCGGGTAGTTCGCCTTCAGGTAGGCCGTGCGGTAGGCGATCAGCGCGTAGCAGGCGGCGTGGCTGCGGTTGAAAGAGTAGTCCGCCGCCGACTCCATCAGCGCCCAGAGCTGGTTGCCGACGCTCGATGACGTGCCGCTCGCGTTGCAGCCCGCGATGAACTCCGGCTTCAGGCTCGCCATCAGGTCGCGCTTCTTCTTGCCGATCGCTGCGCGCAGCGTGTCCGCCTTCGGGCCCGGGAAGCCGGCGATGTCGCGCGCGATCTGCATCAGCTGCTCCTGGTAGAGCGCGATGCCGTAGGTGGACTCCGTGATCGGGCGCAGACGGTCGTCGAGGTAGCGCACCGAGGACGGGTCGCGCTTGCCGCGCGCGTAGTCCGGGATGAAGCGCATCGGCCCCGGCCGGTAGAGGGCGACCAGCGCGACGATGTCGTCGAACTCGGTCGGGCCCACCTTCTTCAGCGCCTCCTGCATGCCCTCGGACTCGAGCTGGAACACGCCCACGGAGTCGCCGCGGGCCAGCATGTCGTACGTCTTCGGGTCGTCGAGGGGCAGGCTCGTGAGGTCGACCGGCTCGCCCCCGGAACGCTCGATGATCCCGACCGCGCTCTCGAGCACGTCCAGCGTGCGCAGTCCCAGGAAATCCATCTTGAGCAGCCCGATCTCCTCGATCGGGCCCATCGAGTACTGCGTCACCGTCTTGTAGACACGCTCGGGCTTTCCGCCCCCGTTCTCGCCGTCGCCGTTCGTGTCAGGACCGGCGCGATCCTCGGCGAGCTGGAGCGGCACGAGGTCGGTCAGCGGCCGGTCCGCGATCACGACCGCCGCGGCATGGATGGAGTTGTTGCGCACGATGTCCTCGAGCCCACGGGCCACGTCGACGATCTGCTGGGCCTGCTGGTCGGAGTCGTACGCCTTGCGCAGCTCGGTGCCGGAGGCGAGGCAGTCGTCGAAGCTCGGGCTGCGCCCCATGATCGGCTCGGGGATCAGCTTGGCGAGGCGGTCGCCGGTGGCGTAGTCGAGCCCCAGCACCCGCGCCGCGTCCCGCGTCGCCGCGCGCGGCTTCATCTTGCCGAACGTGATGATCTGCGCGACCGAGTCCTTGCCGTACTTGTCCTGCACGTAGCGGATCACGCGATCGCGGCCCCGGATCGAGAAGTCGATGTCGATGTCCGGCATGGTGTTCCGCTCGGCATTCAGGAACCGCTCGAACAGCAGATTCGACGCGAGCGGGTCGACGTCCGTGATCCGCAGCACGTAGCTGACGATCGATCCCGCCGCGGAGCCGCGTCCCGGCCCGACCGCGATGCCGTTGTCCTTCGCGTACTTGACGAAGTCCCAGACGATCAGGAAGTAGGACTCGAATCCCATGTTCTCGATCACGCCCAGCTCGGTCTCGAGGCGCTCGACCGCCGCGGCCGGGGGCGGGTCGCCGTAGCGCTCGCGCAGCCCCTCCTGCGTCAGCCGCCGGAGGTGCTCCGCCGGCTGTGAGCCGTCCGGAGTCTCGTAGCTCGGCAAGAGCAGATTCCCCAGCTCCAGCTCGATGTCGCAGCGCTCCGCGATCTCGAGCGTGGTCGGGACGGCCTCCGGCCACTCGCGGAAGGCCTCCTCCATCTCGGCCGCGTCCATCAGATAGAACTCGTTCGTATCGAAGCTGAGCTTCGGCTGCGCGAGCGTGGACTTGGTCTGCACGCACAGCAGCGCAGCATGGGTCGAGTAGTCCTCGCGGCGCAGGTAGTGCACGTCCGCGGTGCCCACCACCGGGCGGCCCAGCTCCCGCGCGATCCGCACGATCCCCTCGTTGGCCCGGTCCTGCTCGGGGATCTTGTTGTTCTGGACCTCGAAATAGACGTTGTCCGCGCCAAACACGCCGAGCAGCTCGTCGGCGTGGGCGCGCGCCTCCTGCTCGCGCTCCTGCACGATCCGCTGGCAGAAGCGCGACTGCAGGCACCCCGAGAGGGCGATCACCCCCTCCGAGTGGCGGTCCAGCAGCTCCAGGTCGACATTCGCCTGCCCGCGGCGAAACCCCTCCAGGTAGCCGAGCGATGAGAGCTTGATCAGGTTCCGAAAGCCGGCCCCGTCCCGCGCGAGCAGCGTCAGGTGGTTGCGCTCGTAGCGCACCTTCTCGCGCTCGCGGCGGTCGTCCACCAGGTACGCCTCGAGGCCCAGGATCGGCTTCACGCCGTGCTTGCGGCAGGCCTTGTAGAACTCGACCGCACCGTTCAGCACACCGTGGTCGGTGAGGCCCAGCGCCGGCATGCCCAGCTCGGCGGCGCGGGCCGCGAGCTTCTCGATCTTGCAGGCGCCGTCGAGCAGCGAGTACTCAGAATGGACGTGCAGATGTACGGCGCCGGGCGTGCTCACGGAGCGTCCAGTGTAGGGCTGAGGGGTGACGCCAGATTGCGCCCAACTCGCGCCCCAAGATTGAATTCCCGTTAAGAGCGGGGCTCTCTTACGCGCGATGTGGGTCGGATCAGCGAAAGACCGTGTTTGACCTGTGGAGGTACCGGTGACCCGGACGTGGTCCGGCCGCGCAGACGGCGACGCACGCCTGTGCGCTGGGCCTTTACCCAGCAAAGGAGGCATTCACGATGAGACATTGGATCCGACGGCGCCCAGGCGGCGCCACCCCAGGGACCGGCCGCTACCTGCTGCTCAGCGCGGTAGTGCTGGCGGTGCTGATGGCGCCGTTCGCGATGGCGTCCGGTGAGGGCGATGCGATCGAGGGCGGCGTGCGGAACCCGAGCTCGAACCAGAGCACGGCGCTCACCCGCGAGACCGAGATCCTGACCGAGAACGGCACCTACGGCACCCGCCAGTCGAACAAGAGGGACGGCGACGGCGGGGGCGCGATCTACGGCTGCCGCAGCGCCACCGGACATGAGCCCTGCATCCGGGCGAACAACCTCAACAACGGCCGGGCGTTCGAGTTCGACAGCCGCAGCGGCACGCAGGGCGGCTACATCGACGTCGGCAACGGGAACCCGAACACCAACGCGACCCCGTTCGGCACGAACGCCGCCGGCAAGGTCGCGAACCTGAACGCCGACCGCGTGGACGACCTCCACGCGGACGACATCATCGCCCGCGCCAAGGACCTGTGGGCGGTCGTCGGCTCCGACGGGACCCTGACCCGCAAGAACGGCGCGGCTTCCTCGAGCCGGGTCGCGGCGGGCGAGTACGAGGTTGCCTTCGGAGGCGACGTGAGGCAGTGCGCCTACAACGCCACGATCGCCACCGGCGACGCATCCGAGGCGCCCGGCGGCGAGGTGGGAGCCTCCCACCGCAGCGGCAACGCAAACGCGGTGCACGTCGTGACGCGGGACAGCGGCGGCGTGAAGGCCGACCGCCCGTTCCACCTGACGGTCAACTGCTGAGCCCAGGAGCTACCGCAACGTCGCGCTACCGCAAAGGTCGCGCAAACGCAAACCGGGCCGCCTTCGAGGCGGCCCGGTCTGTTTT
>JBOGZM010000415.1:0-5665 GCA_050697255.1 Solirubrobacterales bacterium | reverse complement strand
CTACCGCGCGTTCGACCTGCGCGACCGGGTCTAGGCGCTCGATCCAAAGCCGGAGTGGCCGCGGCTCCGGCCGCGCCCGGCCGCAGCCGCTTCGCGATGTCGATCTGCTCCCTGTCCGGTCCGTGGCCGTCTGGACCGGGGACCTCGACCAGCACCGGCAGGCCCTTGAAGCGCCGCTCGCCCAGGAACACGCGGATGCCGTCCTCCCCCAGCTCCCCTGCGCCGAGGTTCGCGTGCCGGTCCACGTTCGAGGCGAGCGGCACCTGTGAGTCGTTCAGGTGCAGCGCCTGCAGGCGGTCGAGGCCGACGACGCGGTCGTACTCGTCCACGACGGCCTTGAAGGCCGCTCGCTCTCGCACCTCGTAGCCCGACGCGAGCAGGTGGCAGGAGTCAAGGCAGACGCCGATCCGCTCCTCGCCACCCGAGACGTCGATCACGCGCGCCAGCTCCTCGAAGGTGCGGCCGATCGTGAAGCCCGCGCCCGCGGTGTTCTCGAACAGCAGCGGTGTCAGCTCGGTCTCGGCGAGCGCCGCCCGCATGGCCCTGCCGAGCTTCTTGAAGGTGGGACCGGGCGCCTGTCCCTTGCCGCTCCCGGGATGCACGATCACTCCATCGGCGCCGATCGCATCGCCCACGGACAGCGCATGCGTGAGGGAGGCCAGCGACTTGCGGCACACCTCCGCGTCGTCGCTGGCGACGTTGATCAGGTAGACGGCATGGATGTAGACCGACTTCATCGGGCTGGCCGCGAACCGCTCCCGGAAGGCCGCGAAGTCCGCCTCGGAGTAGCGCGTCGGCCGCCACGTCCGCGGGCTCTGATTGAAGATCTGCATCGTCTCGCAACCGCGCTCCTCGGCCCGCTCGATCGCGCGCTCGAGGCCGCCCGCGGTGGAGACGTGGCCGCCGATTAGCATCTGCCAGCGTGTCCGGGCATCGGTTCAGGTTCGCGCCCAGCCCAACGGGCTTCCTGCACATCGGCGGCGCGAGGACGGCACTCTACAACTGGCTGCTGGCACGGAACTCCGCCCGAAACGCCCTCGTGCTGCGGCTCGAGGACACCGACCGGGAGCGCTCGACCGACGAGGCGATCGCGCAGATCCTGGAGGCGCTCGAGTGGCTTGGCCTCGACTGGGACGAGGGGCCGTTTCGCCAGACGCAGCGCTCCCCGGTCTATGCGGAGCGCCTCGAACAGCTGCTGGGCTCCGGCGCCGCCTACTGGGACACAGCGGGGGCCGAAGACGTGAAGCGGGCCAAGGAGGGCTCCGGGGGTCGCGGCTACCGGGGGCAGCCGGTCGAGGAGGGAACCCCCGGGGCGGCCGTGCGGCTGCGGGTGCCCGACGAGGGCGAGACCGTGGTGCACGACGTGATCCGCGGGGAGTCCCGCTTCGAGAACGCGCTGCTCGACGACTTCGTGATCGCACGGGCCGATCGGACGCCGCTCTACAACTTCGCGGTCGCCGTGGACGATTCCGAGATGGGCATCACCCACGTAGTCCGCGGCGACGACCACCTCTCGAACACGCCCCGCCAGCTGCTGGTGCTGACCGCACTGGGGGCGGCGGCGCCCCTGTACGCTCACCTGCCGCTGCTCCACGGCACGGACGGCAAGCCGTTGTCGAAGCGCCACGGCGCGGCATCTGTGCAGGAGCTGCGCGACGCGGGATACCTCCCCGAGGCGCTGCGCAACCACCTCGCCCTGCTGGGTTGGGGTTACGACGCGGAGACCACCTTCTTCACCACCGACGAGCTGGTCGAGAGGTTCTCGCTCGAGCGCGTATCCCGCTCGCCCGCGGTGTTCGACGAGCAGAAGCTCTCGTGGATGAACGGGCACTACATCCGGGAGCTGGATCCGGCCGAGCTTGCCCGCCGGGCTGCCGACTACATGCAGCGGGAGGGGATCTCCGGCGCCGATCACCCGAAGCTCGAGCAGGCGGCCGCCGCCGTGCGGGACAAGGTCTCGACCCTGGCCGAGATCCCACGCCTAGTGGGGTTCGCGTTCGGCCCCGTGGAGATGGACCAGCGGGCCTGGGACAAGGTGATGGCCAAGGAGGGCGCCCGCGACGCGCTGGCCTCCGCGCGTGAGGCGCTCGCGAGCGTGGACCCCTTCGACGAACAGCACACGGAAGCGGCCCTGCGAGCCCTGGCGGAGCGACTCGGCGTGAAGCCCGGTGCGCTGTTCCAGCCGCTGCGCGTCGCGCTCACCGGCCGCACCGTGTCGGCCGGCATCTTCGAGAGCCTGGCCCTGCTGGGGCGCGATGAGTCGCTGGCGCGGATCGACGCCGCCCTCGCCCGCCTCTAGGAACCGAAGCTGCTGTCAACTCCTGAGCAGTTGCTGCCGATAGGGGTGATGGCGATGGCAACACGTGCAGCAGGGAAGCAGGATCCGGCAGGAAGCCGCAACGGAAACCCGGCGCTTCGCGGGGACCCGGCCGGCGCGCTGCCGACCGGCCGCCAGCACAACGAGGGCCACGGGCGGCGGCTGACCGCCGCCTTCGAGGCGCTGGAGGCATTTCCGGCGCTGGCCGAGTCGCGCAAGCGCGTCCTGCGGGTGGTCAGCCAGGACCAGCCGTCCGTGAACGAGATGGTGACCGCGATCGAGTCCGACGTGGCGCTCGTGATCTCGGTGATGCGACTTGCCAACAAGCGCGCCGACGGGCGCGGACGCGTGCGCAGCATCCCCGCGGCGATCGAAATCCTCACACCGGCGGGCGTCGAGGCGCTGATCGGCGCGACCAAGACCTTCGACTTCTTCGAGCGTACGCCCCTGTGGGACGCAGCACCCGAGCGCTTCCGGCTGCATGCGGTCGCGACGCAGCGCGCGGCTGACCGGCTCTGCTCGCGGGTCGAGTTTCCCGACCGCGACGAGCTGCTCGTATCCTCGCTGCTGCACGACATCGGCAAGCTCGTGCTCGTGCAGGCCTACCCCGGCTACCCGGGCCAGATCCATACTTCGGCGCGCACGCCGGAACAGCGCATCCATGCCGAGCGGCGTGAGCTCGGCATCGACCACGCGCTGGTCGGCGGCGTGATGGCGCGCCGCTGGGGCCTGCCCCAGCAGCTCGCGGCCGCGATCGAGCACCACCACACGGATGAGGCGAACGGCGAGGCCGCGCTGGTCCGGCTCGCGGACATGCTGGCGCACTACGCACAGGGTCAGGCGATTGCGCCCGACCAGCTGCTGGCGGTGGCCCGCCAGGTGGGCCTCGGCCCCCAGGACCTGCGCGAGGTCCTGTTCGAGCTTCCCGGCCCGCCGCCCGACCGGCGCCGGTCCACGACTCCGTGCCCGCTCTCCGGGCGGGAGCTGGAGGTCCTGAAGCGGCTTGCGGAGGGCAAGGTCTACAAGCAGATCGCCCTCGAGCTGGGCCTCTCGACGAGCACGGTGCGCACGCATCTCCACAACGTGTACGGCAAGCTCGGCGCGGTCGACCGCGCACAGGCGGTGCTGATCGCCTCCGAGCGCGGCTGGCTGTAGCATCAGCAGCCCTGGCGATGGGCGAGCAGCAACTGCAGGAGAAGCAGTTCGACCTTCTCTACGAGGAGCTGCGGCGCATCGCCGATGAGCTCGAGGCAGTGCGGCGCCGGCTCGCCGTGCTGGAGACCCTTCCGCCCGCGGTCGCGGAGCTATCCAGGCTGGCGAGCTCGATCGAGTCGCTCGCCTACGCGGCGCTCGGCCGGGAGCCGCGGATCCGCCGCCGCGCGTAGGCGCAGGACCGCGATGCCGGTCGCGGCGAGCGCGATCCCGGCCGAGTCGATCAGCACGTCCACCGGCGTGCCCTGCCGCCCCTCCACGAAGGTCTGGTGGAACTCGTCGGTGGCGGCATAGCCGAGGCTGATCGCGATCGCGAGCGCGAGTGAGAAGCGGGCGCCGAGCCCCCGGAGCGCCCGCCACCAGAGCACGGTCAGCACCGCGTACTCGGTCACGTGCGCGAGCTTTCGCAGCAGCACGTCCCACCAGGCCCGGTCGACCTGGTCGCTCGTTTGACCGGAGAGGAAGAAGATCACGCCCATCGCGATCAGCGGCGGCAGCAAGAGCGCGGCCAGCCGGGCGGAGGAGATGTCGGCGCTGGGGGTCATGAATAGACTTCGTCGACGCTTGATGGTGGCACCTGAAGCCGCCCTCCGGGGCAGGAGACCCGCTTGATCACGATCTCGTCCAAGTCGCGCTACGCGGTCCTGGCACTGGCCGAGCTGGCGCGCTCGGGCGCCGGGCCGGGTGGGCCGCCCGTACCGATCGCTGAGCTTGCCCGCCGCCGCGAGATCCCACTCCAGTTCCTCGAGCAGCTGTTCGCGACGCTGCGCCGGGGCGGCCTGCTGCAGAGCCAGCGTGGGGTGAAGGGCGGCTATTCCTTCGCGCGCGACCCGAGCGAGGTGACGGTGCTCAAGGTCGTGCAGCTGCTGGAGGGCGAGTTCGACGCCGAGGCGGCGGCGGCCGGCAGCGCCGTGTGGACCAGGGCCGTCACCGCGCTGCGTGACGTCCTGACCGGCACGACGATCGCCGACGTGGTGGCGCAGGAGGACCAGGCCTCCGGCGCGCCGATGTACTACATCTGACCGCCGCTCAGCAGAGCGCGAGCGGGCCCATGAGGAGCCCATCTAGCTCCTGACGCAGACGATCACGTCCTGGAAGTCCGACCAGCCTCGCTCGTCGTTGTGGATCACTCGAAGCGAGGCGTCCTCCACCGTCTTTCGCACCCACTCGAGCGCCGACAGCGAATCCCCGTAGCCGCGCCGGCCAGAGAGCTCGGAATAGCCGAAGCCGGTTGCGTCATAGCTCGCAAAGGTGGCGCTCGGTAGACCCTGCGCCCGTCGGATCTCCTCGGCGGCATGTGCCCCGTGGGTCGTGAAGACGAGGACCCCCGAGGGATCGAGCTGATCGCGAAAGAAGGCAAGCCAGGCCGGCCAGCGCTCGGCGTCGAGGTGGGTCAGCAGCGAGCCGCACCAGATGACGTCGTAGCAGCCATCGGCAGGACCGGGCTCCTCGCTCGAGACGAAGCCGCGCACTCCAAACGTCTCGCGGCAGAACGCGACCGCATCGGGGTCGATGTCCGAGACGGTGATGTCGGCGGCGGGAAAGGCCGCCTGCAGGAACCGCACGACGCGCCCGTGACCGCAGGCGAAGTCGAGGATCCGGGTCGGGGCACAGCCCGTCATCTCGACCGCTCGCCTGATTGCTCCGAGAGCCGAGAGGCCCGCTGCCAGGTAGCCGGTCTTGGCGCGATCCAGCATCTCGTCCCGGGGCGAGATCTCGAGGTTGGGCTCCGAGCCGAGCTCGGCCACGATCTTGGTGTAGGCGGTGATGTCTGCCCGGCAGATCGAGCCGATCGCCTTCCCATCCCTGAGGACCGACAATCGGCCCGCATGGGCGGCCTGGAGGGCCTTCATGGCCTCCTCCAGGGAATCGGCAGCGTCAACGGTGCCCTTTCCGTTCGTACAGGGTTGAAAATTCATCACGTCCGCGACCCGCGCCATGCGTTGCTCGGAAAGTATCCCGATGGAGGCGGGGCGAGCAAGCCTGCGCGTGTCCGGTCTTCCGCGCCGTCGGTGCGGGGGGAGACTGGCAGCGAACGCCGACCCGGCCGGCGTGGGCGGGTGCTGACCGGCGGCTACGCGGCCGCAGGCTCCGGGTCCGGCCGCACCAGGACGGTATCCGCGACCGGGATCACCT
>JBOGZM010000414.1:0-5930 GCA_050697255.1 Solirubrobacterales bacterium | reverse complement strand
CTCGGGATCGACGATGTCGGTCGGGCGCACGATCTGCTCCACGACCTGCTTCGAGTGCTGGCGCTCGTACGGCCCCGGGGTCGCGGACACGAACACCATCTGCGGCACGCGCTGGAGGAACTCGTCGAACCGCAGGGGGCGGTTGTCCATCGCCGAGGGGAGCCGGAAGCCGTAGTCGACCAGCGTCTGCTTGCGCGACCGGTCGCCCTCGTACATTCCGCCGAGCTGCGGCACGGTCTGATGCGACTCATCGAGGAACATCAGGAAGTCGTCGGGGAAGTAGTCGATCAGCGTATGCGGAGGCGACCCCGGGGGGCGGCCGTCGAGGATCCGCGAGTAGTTCTCGATGCCGGAGGTGAAGCCCATCTCCTTCAGCATCTCCATGTCGTACTCGGTGCGCTGGCGCAGGCGGTGGGCCTCCAGCTCCTTGCCCTCGGACTGCAGCACCTTCACGCGGTCCTCGAGCTCCGTGCGGATCTCCCACAGGGAGCGCTCGATGATGTCCTCCGAGGTCACGTAGTGCGTCGCGGGCCAGACCGAGACGTGCGACAGGTCGTGGTAGATCTCGCCGGTGAGCGGGTCGAAGTGCTGAATCTGCTCGATCTCGTCGCCGAACAGCTGGATCCGGTACGCGCTCTCCGCGTAGGCGGGATGCACCTCCAGCACCTCGCCCCGCACCCGGAAGTTGCCGCGCTGGAGGTTGGTGTCGTTGCGGACGTACTGCATCGACACCAGCTTGCGCAGCGTCTCGTCGCGGTCGATCCATTCCCCCTTCTTGAACAGCAGCATCTTCTGCTTGTAGAGGTCCGGCGAGCCGATCCCGTAGATGCACGAGACGGAGGCGACGATGATCACGTCGTCCCGGGCGAACAGCGATGCCGTGGCCGCGTGGCGCAGCCGGTCGATCTCGTCGTTGATCGAGGAGTCCTTCTCGATGTAGAGGTCCTGGTGGGGGACGTAGGCCTCGGGCTGGTAGTAGTCGTAATAGGAGACGAAGTACTCGACCGCGTTGTCGGGGAAGAACTCGCGGAACTCGCTGCAGAGCTGAGCCGCGAGCGTCTTGTTGTGGGCGAGCACCAGCGTCGGCTTCTGGATCTGCTCGATCACGAAACCCATCGTGGCCGTCTTGCCCGAGCCGGTGACCCCCAGCAGCGTCTGGAAGTCGTGGCCGGCGGCGATGCCCTCGGCCAGCTCGGCGGTGGCCTGCGGCTGGTCGGCGACGGGCGAATAGGCGGGGTTGAACTTGAAGGGCGGCATAAGGTGTCTACCAGGTCGCCGGCGAAGCCGGCCCGATATCGAAGGGTATCTTCCGACCCATGGGAGCCCCGGACGACGACCGTATCCGCGCCGTCTACGAGGCCTTCAACGAGCGCGGCGAGATCGACACCGAGCTGTTCCGCCCGGACGTCGAATGGCACAACGCCCCGGAGTGGCCGGGGGCCTCGGTCCATCGCGGGATCGAGGCGGTGCGCCGGGACATCGCCCGTCAGCGCGAGGCGTGGGACGAGGCGCGCTACGAGCCGGTCGAGGTGCTGCGGACGGGCGACAAGATCGTCGTGCTGCTCCACGTCGTCGTGAAGGGGAAGGCGAGCGGCGTTCCCGCCGGGATGGAGGGAGCGCACGTGCTGACGTTGCGAGACGGGAAGGTGGCGCGGGTGCAGGCCTTCATGAGCCGCGAGCAGGCGCTCGCGGCGGCCGGCCTCGCAAGCGGCTAGAGCCCGAGCTCAGAGCGGTACTTGTCCGCGTACTCGCCGCGCTTGTCCATCACGTCGCGGGCGTACTGCTCGGTCTCGGCGAAGCGGATGTCCGCCAGCTGCAGGCTAGAGCCGCCCCAGTCATCGACCCGCCCGTGGCCGGCGTTGTAGGCCGCGACCGCGGCCACCACGTTGTCGCCATAGCGGTCGAGCAGGTAGCGCAGGTACCAGCTCCCGTAGGAGATGTTGATCTGCGGATTCGCGAGATCGTGCAGCTCGAACCTCGTCCCACCGCTGCGGTGCGCGATGAACTGCGCCGTGCTCGGCAGGATCTGCATCAGGCCCTTCGCCCCCGCCTCCGAGGTGACGTCGCGGAACTTGGACTCGCGGTAGATCACGGCGGCGACCAGCGCCGGGTCGAGGTTCTTTTCGCGCGCCTGCTGGCGGATCACGTCCTCGTGTCGGAGCGGGAGCGTGATCTCCCTGATGGCGTCGTCGACGGTCGGCTTCAGCGCGATCACGGCCGCGATCAGCGCGATGCCGAGCATGCCGAGCAGGAGCGCGCTGCGGCGCCGGCCGGCGCGGCGGCGAGCCGACCGCGGCGCTCGTGTGCGAGCTGCTGGAGTCGAGCCTGCCATCGCCCGCTGCCTCATCCGCTGACCCTACCGCGAAGCTCGGCGAGCACCTCCCGCACCGCCTCCTCCAGGTCCTCAATCGTGCCGTCGTTGCGGATTACGTGGTCGGCCCGCTGGGCCTTCTCGTCCTGCGGCAGCTGGCGACCGGTGCGTCCCTCGACCCCCTCGTGACCGCGGGCCGCCGCGCGTTCGGCCCGCAGCGCCTCGTCGGACACCACCGCCACCGTCCCGTCGAACGCGGCCTCGATGCCTGCTTCGAAGAGCAACGGGACCTCGACCACCGCCACGGCATCCGGGCCGGCGTCGCGCTCGAGCTTCGCCCGCCATGCCGCCATCCGCTCGCCCACGAGGGGAAAGATGGTGGCCTCCAGCCAGGACAGCTCCTCCGGGCGGTCGAAGACGATCGAGGCGACGGCGGCACGGTCGACATCGTCGCCCGCCACCACGCGGTCGCCCCAGCGCTCCCGCAGCAGGTCGCGGACCTCGTCGGCGCCGAGCAGGTCGTGCACGACGGCATCGGTCGAGAGCGTGGGCACTCCGAGGCGCTCGAATGCCGACAGTGCCTCCGACTTGCCGGAGCCGATGCCCCCGGTCAAGCCCACGAAGACCACGGCGTCAGGTCTGCTCGTCGGCCTGCGGCTCTGTCTGCTCGGGTTCCGGCGCGGCGGGCCGCTGCTCTTCTTCTTCCGCGGGCTCCTCGGCCTCTGCCGCGGGTTCCTCGGCCTCTGCCGCGGGCTCCTCGGCCTCTGGCACGGGCTCGGCCTCCACAGCGGGCGCGGGCTCCTCGGCGGGAGCGGTCTCGGGCTCGGCGGCGGGGGCCTCGGCCTCAGGCGTGAATACCTCCTCGGACAGCCCCAGGTCCGGCACGTCCTGCTCGCCGACCTCCTGCTCGTCCACCGGCTCGACCGGCGTCAGCTCGCGGCGCGGCAGCACCTGGCCCTCGACACGCTTCAGGCTCAGCGACAGCCGCCGGCGCTCCTCGTCGATCTCGAGAATCTTGACCTTGACCTCGTCGTCCGGCTCGACGACCTCGCGCGGGTTCTCGACGTGGTGCTGCGCCAGCTCGGAGATGTGGACCAGGCCCTCGACGCCCTCCATGATCTCGACGAACGCGCCGAAGCTGACCACCTTGGTGACCTTCCCCTCGAGCACGTCACCGACGTTGTAGGTGCGCACGACCCGCTCCCAGGGGTCCTCCTGGGTCTGCTTGAGCCCCAGGGAGATGCGCTGGCGGTCGCGGTCGATGTCGAGCACCTTCACGCTCACCTCCTCCCCGATCGACAGGACCTCGGACGGATGGTTCACGTGGCCCCACGACAGCTCGGAGATGTGGATCAGCCCGTCGATGCCGTCGAGGTCGACGAACGCGCCGAAGTCGACGATG
The DNA here is from genome assembly GCA_050697255.1 of Solirubrobacterales bacterium. GTDB lineage: Bacteria > Actinomycetota > Thermoleophilia > Solirubrobacterales > JBBDJG01 > CAVSXO01. The sequence continues at coordinate 2,217 of JBOGZM010000414.1, read as the reverse complement.
TTCGAGATCGTGCCGGTCACGACCTCACCGCGCTGGAGGCGGTCGAGGATCTGCTGGCGGGCCTCCTTGCGCTCCTCCTCGAGCACCGCGCGTCGCGACAGCACGACGTTGTTGCGGCTGCGGTTCAGCTCTATCACCTTGCACTCGATCTTCTCGCCCAGGAACTCGTCCAAGTTCTGGACGCGCCGGATGTCGACCAGCGAGGCGGGCAGGAACCCGCGCACGCCGAGGTCGATGATCAGGCCGCCCTTGACGACCTCGATCACGGTGCCCTCGACCGGCTCGCCGGACTCCGCCGCCGCCTCGATGCGGCGCCAGGCGCGCTCGAAGCGGGCGCGCTTCTTGGACAGGATCAGACGGCCGTCCTGGTCCTCCTTGGTGAGCACCAGCGCGTCGACCTCCTCGCCGAGCCGCACCTCCTCGGCCGGGTCGATCGAGCGCCGGATCGAGAGCTCGTTCTGGGGGATGACGCCCTCCGACTTGTAGCCGATGTCGACCAGGACCTCGTCCTTGTCGATCCGGACCACCTTGCCGGTCACGACGTCCCCCTCGCTGAACGAGATCAGCGTGGCGTCGTAGTTGGGGATCAGCTGGCCGTCGACTTCGATCATGAAGTCGCGCAGATCCGGCTTTACAGCAGTCCCCGTTGCTTCCTGAGGCAGCGTGTCGACCTCCGGCACCCGCGGAACTATAGCGATAGGCACTGGGCCGACCGGCCGTTTCAGACCCCGTTGGTAGCCTGCGTCCAGGCATGCCCAGGCGACGCACCAAGAGGGGCGGCGAGCGCACCGAGCTGGCCGGCGGCTACGACGTGATCGTGTGCGGAGCGAGCTTCGCCGGACTGGCGGTCGCGCGCGAGCTGGCGGGCGCCGGGCGCGTGCTGCTGCTCGACCGGTACGAGATCGGGGAGCGCCAGACGTCGGCGTGCGCTGCGCCGACGGCCTGGCTGGAGGCGCTCGGCCTGGGTGAGTCGGTGCGCCAGACGTTCGACAGGCTGGTCGTGCACACTCCCCACTCGACGGTGCGCTTCCCGCTCCCGTGGACCTTCTCGACGTTCGACTATCCGCAGCTTTGCGCGCTACTCGACGACCAGAACGACGCGGAGTTCGAGATCGCCAAGGTGGAGGAGCGCGGGCCGACGGGAGGTGAGTCGATCGAGGTCCGCACGGACCGGGGGCGGGTGTCGGCGCCGCTGGTGGTCGATGCGCTCGGGTGGCGGCGGATCCTGTCGCCAAACGGGTACCAGCCCCCTGACGCCCCGCTCTCGCGCGGCCTCGAGGTCCACCCGCAGGGGTCGAGCGGCGAGCTCGAGATCTGGATCGACCGCACCCTCGTCCCGGCCGGCTACGGGTGGAGCTTCCCCGCGCAGGACGAGGTGCGCGTCGGTGTCGGGTCGTTCGACCCGCGCTTCCACGTGAAGCACCCGACCGTGGACCTTGCCGAGCGGCTGCGCCGCGACGCGGTCCGCTACCAGGGCAACTGGATCCCGCATCGCCTGCGCTCGGCGACGGAGGGCGACGTGTTCTTCGCCGGCGACTCGGCCGGACACTGCCTGCCGCTGACCGCGGAGGGCATCCGGACCGCGTTCTACTTCGGCATCGCGCTCGGGCGGGAGCTGCGCGAGGTGCTGGACGGGCGCGCCACGCGCGAGACCGCGCTGCGGCGCTACGGCGCCTTCTGCGACGACCACGAGTGGAAGTTCCGCTGGATGCTGCGCGCGCAGCGCGCCGTGCCACGCGTGGCGCCGCGGCTGCTCGCGCTGGCCAGCCGGGCAATGGCGAGCCGCGCATTCACGCACTGGGCGTTCGGCCATTACCTGAGGGTCGCCCCTCCGAGCTTCGCCGCGGACGCACCGGGTGGACGCGAGCCGGTGCAGCAGCCGGCGCTTGCGGCCTGAGTAAGGCTCGGTCCCCGGTTAGCCGGAGGCTGGTTGGGGCATCCTGATCCGTGCGGCCAACCGGCCGCTGAAACGGGAAAAAGGGGTTCAGATGAGCATCCTCGACAAGATCACGGGACGCGCGAAGAAGGCAGCCGGCGACCTCGCCGGCGATTCCTCGCTGCGCCGCGAGGGCGCGCGTGAGGAGCACAAGGGCGAGGCCAAGGAGCAGCTCGACCGCGCGCAGGACAAGGTGCAGGACAAGGCCGCCGAGGTGTCGGACCTCGAGCGCAAGACCTGAGGAGCGCCTCCGCCACCGACGACTGAACGGATTGTGGGGC
>JBOGZM010000413.1:0-5125 GCA_050697255.1 Solirubrobacterales bacterium | reverse complement strand
GTCATCGAGGGTCACGATGCCGACGAGCCGGTCCGCCTCCACCACGGGGAGGCGCCGGATGCGGTGGGTGACCATCAGCGCGGCGGCCTCCTCCAACGCCATGTCCTCCTCGCCTGTCACGACGGGCGACGTTGCACACCGCGCGGCCGGGTCGCCGGGCTCGCCGGAGCCGGCCAGCACCCCGATCGCGAGGTCGCGATCCGTGATGATCCCGACCGGCCGGTCGTCCCCCTCCGCGAGCACCACCGAGCCGACGTTGCGGTCGCGCATCAGCTCCGCGACCTGGCGCACCGGGGTGCGCGGCGATGCCGTCACGACCGAGGGAGTCATGATGTCGCGCAGCAACATCGGCCTAGTCCTGCGGGCCGCGGTCGGTCGCGATGTCGTCCGGAGCGGGCTCGCGGTCTCCCAGCGGCCGGGCGGGGTAGTACTCGTGGTCCTCCGGCTGGACGATGCGCGACAGCCGGTCGCCGGCCGCGAGCAACACGGTGAGCGCGGGGGCCATCAGGCCGATCAGCGTCTCGACCCGCTCGCGGGTGCGCGCCTGGGAGGGCGTCAAGGGTGCCACGGGGCGCCGATTCTACGCGTCTACGAGCGCTTGCGCCGGAACACGTCGCGCCGCAGCGAATCGACGCGGTCGAGGAACAGGATGCCGTCGAGGTGGTCGATCTCGTGCAGGAGGCAGCGCGCCTCGAAGCCGCGCGACTCGATCCGAACGTGGTCGCCGCTCGCCCCGCGCGCCTCGACCGTTACCTCGGTCGCCCGGCGCACGTTGGCGGTCAGGTCCGGGATGCTGAGGCAGCCTTCACGCGCGACCTCCGCGCCGGTGGCACCCGTGACGACCGGGTCGACGAGGACCAGCAGGCCATGCCCGGACTGGGCGCGTGGATGGCCGGTGACGTCCACGGCCACGATCCGCACGGGCTCGCTGATCTGAGGTGCGGCGATGCCCACGCAGCCCGTGTGCGCCCGCATCGTGTCCAGGAGGTCACGCGTCACGCGCTCGACGTCCTGCGCCCGCGACGGCAGGGCGGCGTGCTTCAGCGCCGGATGCGGGTAGCGCAGAACCGGGCGCGCGGCCACGCGATCAGAGCGTGTCGTGCTCGAGCGGGCGGAACGCGACCTCGACCCGCTGGGCGCCCGCCACGGCCGCCAGCGCATGCTCGACGACGGCTGCGTCAGCGTCCCCGGGAAGCGCGACCTCGAGCTGCATCGCGTACACGGCGCCGTCGCCCGCGAGCCGCGTCTCGAGGTCCGTGATCGTCACGCCGAGCCCCGCCAGAGCGGAGGAGACGGCATGCACGATGCCCGGATGGTCGGCGCCGTACACGCTCACGAGGTGGGATGGGACCGGCTCGGCGGCGGGGTCGGCCTCGCCGATCTCGCTGACCGACATCGCGTCCAGCCCCAACCTGTCGGCGGTGGCCCGCAGGTCGCGCTCGAGCGCCCGCGCGTCGGCTCCGGCCTCGGCCGAGACGATCAGCGTCATTGCGAAATGGCCGCGCAGGATCGCCATCTGGGAGTCCTCGATGTTGGCGCGGTGCGCGAGCAGCGCCTCCGAGACGGCGGACACGATGCCCGGCCTGTCCCGTCCGACGGCGGATACCGCGAGATGGAGCATCCCTTCTAGGATATTCGCGCCCCGATCTTCTCCCCGCACCCGGATTTCTGCTTGCCGTAGAAACGCAAACCCGGATTTCTGCTTGCAGAAATCCGGCCCCCCTTTCTGACGAACATGTCGCCCGACCAGCTTGCCCAGGAACGCCGGTTCGGCCGGTTCGCGGCCGTGGCGGCCGTGGTGTCGGGGATCGCCCTCTACGCGGGCGGGATCTGGTCGCAGTCGGTGTACTCCGACGCGCCGGACAACAACGACCCGGCCGAGCTGAGGTACCTGGACCGTCACTCCGGCGAGATCCTGGCGTCGGCGGTCGTGCAGGCGGTCGGCATGCTGCTGCTTGTGGTGGTGGCGCTTCATCTCTATCGCGCAACCCGTGCCCGGCGGCCCGAGGAGCCCGCCGTGGTCGCCGTGATGGGCGTCTATGGACCGGTCGCGCTGGCCCTCGTGACCGTGGCCCGGGCCGTGGCGCTGGGAGTGATCGCGGGCGACTTCGCCGACCGTTCCACGCAGACCCTCGAGGCCGCGGACGACGCGTTCCACGATCCAGCGCTCCTGATCCCGCAATACCTGGGCATCTCGGCGGTGCTGGCGCTGGCGTTCTGGCTCGTGAAGGGCTCGCTCGACGCGATGCGGGTGGGCCTCCTGAGCCGCTTCATGGGCGTGCTGGGCATCGCGCTCGGACCGGCGTTCGTGCTCGGGTTCGGTTCCCTGATCCTGCCAGTGTGGCTGATCGCGCTGGGCGTCATGTTCGCCGGATTCTGGCCGCGGGGGCTCCCACCCGCGTGGGAATCCGGGCAGGCGTTGCCCTGGCCCAGCTCCGCGCGCAGGCGGGCGCAGGACCCCGCCGATCAACCGGAGGCGGGCCGCAACGGCGAGGTCGACCCCATCGGGCCCGGAGTTCGTCGCGGGGGCCGGGGGGGCGACGGGCGCGGCCGCGGATAGGCTGGCGCCGCATGAGGCCCGCCGGAGCACTCCTGGCAACCGGCCTGGCGCTGATCGCCGCCGGCGTGTCCGCCTGCGGCGAGTCCAAGCTCGACACCGAGCGCGCCGAGTCGGCGATCCGCACCGGGATCACCCGCCAGACGGGGGTGAAGATCGACTCGGTCCGTTGTCCCGACGACGTCGAGGCGCGCCAGGGCGACACGTTCCGGTGCGTGGCCAGAGCGTCGAACGGCCAGCGGGCGCGCGTGGATGTGACCCAGCGCGATGACGAGGGCAGCGTCTCGTGGCGGCTGGTGAGGCAGCGGTAAGCTGCCATCCTCAGGAGACGACCCCGGGCGCCGATCCACCCGGGGCCGCCATGCTCTGAAAGCGGAAAAGGGCCCCGGCCGTCTACGCGGCCAAGGGCCCGTTCATCATCCGCAACAGCTCAAAAGTCAACTTCGGTCTAGCGCCTGTAGCCCATCTGGTACCCCCCAAGAGTCGAGTGGTCGAAACGATTACGACCACCTGACGGGGGAGCAGGCGCGGATCTTCCCGGCGATGCGTCCCTGCAGCGCACAGCCCACCCTGGAAATGGAGAGGGGCCGGCGACGGTTCCGCCGAGCCCCTCTGCGAAGTTCTTGCCCGCTGGTGATCTAGCGCCGAAAGCCCACTTTTCTCCCTCCAAGCCATCCGAGTCGTCGTGACTGATGACCACCAGACGGCCGCGGGGGCGGGGATCTTCCCTCCGCCGAGAGAAGGTGTGACTATCCGAGCGTGTGGCGCGCGCGCTGGGCCGCCGCCGTCGCGGACCCGGCGAGGTCGCGCGCGCGGGCGACCCGCTCATCGGCCGAGGTAGTGCCGAGGTTCACCTCGACCAGAGTCGCGGCGGCACGGGCAGCCGCCTCCGCCAGCAGCGCGGCGGATACTGCGTCCGCGCGCAGCGCCAGCTCGCCGCGCTCCGCCACCACGGCGGCCAGCGACGCGACGTCCACGGCCACCTCTGCGATCTCGAGGGGAATGCCGGCGGCGCGCGCCAGCGCGTCCCGCAGGGGCTCGTCGCCGCCTCCGGACTCCGCTCCGTCCAGCAACGCCACCGCCTCCCGATAGGCGTCGACGTTGCGTTCGGCGAGCGGCGCGATCCGCTCTCGCAACGTGGTCGCCTGCGCCGCCGCCCCGCGCGCCTCGCCCCACTCGGCGCGGGAGACGCGCGCGGCCATCGCGACCAGGCCGGCGGCCATCTCGAGCGCAACCGCGGCGCAGTAGCCGGCACCGGGCATCGGCTCCGGAGAGGAGACCTCTTCCAGCAGCTCGCCCAGCGGCAGCCCCCTGTACGTGCGGCCGGCCGGCGCCGTCATGCCGGGCGCCTCGTGTCCCGCACCGGCTCGCCGATCTGGGCCGCCTCCATTCGCGCGCGCGCAGACCCGACGGCATACCCCTTCTCCTCCGAGACCCTGAGCGCCTCCGCCGTGCTCTGCGCGGCCGCGTCGTACTCGCCTGCCAGCCGCGCGACCTCCGCGTGTGCGAGCAGGGTGTCCGCCTGGAGGCACAGGAGATCGGTGCGGCTCACGACCCGGAGCGCGCGCTCCGCGGTCTGGAGCGCGATGCTGGTGAACCCGTCCGCCGCCTGCAGCCGCGCCCGCACGGCGAGTCGCGGCGCGGCGATGCTGGCATCGCCGCTGGCCCACTCGTCCTTCACCGCCTTCAGCGTCTCGATGGCGTCCTGATCGCGGCCCTGGGCGTACAGCGCCTCCGCGAGCGGCACGGCGCTCTCGCCGAGCGAGCTGTTCAGGCCCATCTCGAGCAGCACGTCCCAACTCTCGCGCAACACGCGCTCCGCCGCCGGCGCATCGCCGGCGGCGAGCTCGAGGTGCCCGAGGTTGCGCTTCGACCACTGCGCCATGTAGCGCAGCCCCAGCTCGTCGCTGATCCGGCTCGACTCCTCGAGCGCGGCGCGCCCGGCCTCCAATTCTCCGCGGCGTCCAAGCGCGGCTCCCAGGACGTGCAGCATGTCGGCCTCCACGCCGCGCAGCTCCTGCGCGCGCGCCGCATCCAGGCGGTCACGGGCGAAGGCCACCGCCTCGTCCAGCGGAGCCGGCCCGTCGATCAGGCAGGTCCCGATCTCGAACAGCACCGCGTTCCAGGTGCGCGGCGCCATCTCACGGGTGACGTGGGCCAGCGCCTGCTCGAGGGCTCGGCGCCCGTCCCCCGCGCGGCCCTGGGACATGCGGGCCTCGCCGATCAGCCGCCAGGCCTCCGCGAGCCCCCGATCGTCGCTCTCGCGCTCGAGCACGTCGATCGCCGCCTGCGCCTCCGACGCGATCTCCTCCGCGTCGGCCTCGGGCTCGATCAGGAACCTGACCCCCGCCCGCCGCACGCGCGAGTACGCCTCCACGCGGCGGTCTCGCCCGGCGCCGGCAGCCTCGATCGCGCGCTCGTAGACCTCCTTGGCCCGGGCATGCTGAGCGTTGCCCTCGAGCGCTTCGGCGATCATCGGCAGCAGCGCGACCCGCTCGCTCGCGGTGGCCGGCAGCAGGTCGGCGGCGCGCTCCAGGAGGCCCGCGGCAGCCGTGTCCTCGCGCGCCC
>JBOGZM010000412.1:0-5392 GCA_050697255.1 Solirubrobacterales bacterium | reverse complement strand
ACATCGGGCCGCGGAATGCCCACCGGCAGGCGCGCATGGTTGACGCCGGGCCCGTTGAGCTCGAGGGCGACCACTCGCTGGTGCTTCCCCGCGACCCATCCGGCGAACGGGATCGCATGTGTGCCCCTGTCCATTCCCGGCGCAGGGCTGTCGAGATGGAACCCGAGCAGGTGCTCAGAGTCGAGCGGGGAGAGCTCGACATCTGAGATCTGAACGTTCGGCGGGATGGGAGCTCCTGGGAGGGGTCTACCGCGGTTGCCCATCGGCGTAGTCCGCGCCCTCCATCAGCTGGGCGATCTTGTCTCCCCACAGGTGGGTGTGCAGCCACATGTTGTACCGATTGGCCGGCCGGCGCACCTCCGGAGAATACGACTGCCCCTCGAGGTGGTACAGCTCCGCCTCGGGCATGTACCAGTTGATGCGACCGCGCTCCCAGAGCTGGAGGCACAGGTCTGAGTCCTCGTAGTCGCCCTGCACGTAGACGCCGCTCAACCCGCCCAGCTCCTGGTAGGTCGCGCGGTCGACCATCATGCATGCGCCCGACACCACCGGCACGGCGCGGGCCACGTTCGCGGCCGGCAGGCTGCGGTGCATGCCCTTGAAGTAGTGCGCGTCGACCCATTTCTCCGAGCCGGGTAGCTGGTGGAAGTAGGAGCCCGCGTGCTGGATCGAGTCGTCCTCGTTGAGGTGATTCGGGCAGAGCGCGCCGACGTCCGGCCTCGCGTCGTGGAAGTCGCACATCTTTCCGAGCCAGCCCGGGGCGGCGGGCAGGATGTCGGAGTTGAGCAGCAGCAACAGGCGCCCGCGGGCGAGGCCGGCGCCGGCATTGTTCGCGCCCGCAAAGCCGGCGTTCTCCTCCATCACCGCGACGCGGAACGGAAGCTGGTAGATCGGGAAGAGGTCGGCCGCGTAGTTCAGCAGCTCCTCCTTCTGCTGGGGCGAGTCGAGCACGTAGATGAGGTCCGCCGCGGCGATCTCCGGGTCGTCGGCGAAGGCGGCCAGCTGCACCTCGAGATGATGGATCTGGAGGTACAGGGGCACGACCACGGTCGCGTCGGGAGACTCCGGCGGGTGGCCGTACTGCACCACGGTGTCCACGTCCGCCTCGGTGCCGGTCCGGCTCTGGATCCGGCTCAGCGCCGGGAAGGTGTGCTTGGCCGTCAGCTCGTCGTCCGGGAGCCCGTCGATGTGGGGATCGTTGAGGATCGCGCTCTTCACCTCGGCCGGGTCGGTCGTCAGCGCTGCGATGTGCAGCTCGCGGGCGCCGCCGCGCTCGTCCTCGATCTCGAGCAGCCAACCGTCGGTGCGGATGCTGGGAGCGTCCAGCTCGAAGAAGCAGATGAAGCCCAGCTCCTCCCTGAACTGGCCCGCCTCGAGTGAGAAGAACTCGACCACGTCGGGACGCGGGAACCTGAACATCCGGTCGGCCAGCTCGCTGCGCGCCCCCTCCGGCGAGACGGCGGTGAGGCGCACCAGGGTGGGCATGTGCAGCCAGCCCAGGAGGTAGAACGAGCGCTCGTCCACGGCCAGCATCTGGTCCACGTGCAGGCCCCGCTGGCGGTTGCGCGACACGATGCTGAGCGGCAAGCGCTCGCGCAGCGCCTCGCGGATGCTGAACAGTCGCCCGGCCAGCTCGTGGCGCTCGTCCTCGGGCACACCGGCCAGCGTGGAGGCGAGGAAGCCCATCGCCCGCTCGCGCTCCGGCGGGTCGAGCGGCGCAAGCGCGCGGCGCGCGATCGTCTTCAGGTCCACGGTGATCGATGCGAGTCCCTCGGCGGTCAGCTCGACCGGGTCACGCGCGGTCTCGACCGCGAGCGCGCCGTCGCTGAGGTCCTCCCCGGAGACCGGCACGAAGAGCACCTCCGTGGGTCTGCCGTTGCCACTCGCTGTGCTGGACGAGTGAAAGTGCAGCGTGTCGAGCCGGATGCCGCCGTCGCCTGACACCACCGCAGCGCCGGGCGACGCACCGAACGATCCAGCCAGCAGCAGGGCGGTGTCGCTGAGCCGGGTCGCATACAGGGCGTCAGGCACTGGCCACCTCCTCGAGCGACGTGGGGGCCGGAGGGGCAGGGCGCGCGTCGAGCAGTCGCCTGTAGTAGCCGGTCAGGATCCCCACATGGTCCTGCATCCAGCGTGGCGGGTCGGGCGGGATGCCGGCCCGCAGCTCGTCCCACAGACCGGGCGTCTCGGCGGCGCGCATCATCTTGCGGGCCAGGTCGATCGAGTCGCGGCGGCAGAAGTGGAGGCCGTTGACGCCGTCGCCGACGCGCTTCGACATGCCCCCGATGTCGCTGCAGATCACCGGGCGACCGTACTGGAACGCCTCCATCACGACGAGCGGGCCGGTCTCCCACCAGATCGACGGCACCACGACCCAGTCGATCCGCGACATCAGCTTGCCGAGGTCCGGACGCTCGTAGGGGCCGGCGAAGGTGACGTTCGCGAGCGCGCCCGCGAGGCGCTCCTCGACCTGCTCGCGGAACTCGATCGGCTGGATCTCGAGGTTCGCGCCGAAGACCGTCAGGTGGCCGTCGAAGTCCTCCCCGAGGTGCCCCATCGCGTCGAGCAGCACGTCGGCGCCCTTGTAGGGGTTGAGCTGGCCGAAGTACGCGAACCGGTTGCGCGGGCGCACCTCGGGCTCTTCCGCGACCCGGTCCGTGACCGGCATCATGCCCTGGGGCTCGACCTCGATCTTCTCCGCCGGCAGACCCCAGGCGACGTACTGGTCGCGGACGTACTCGTTGGGCGCGATGAACAGGTCCACGAGCGCGAGATGCGACTGGATGAAGCGCTTGCGCATCTGGAAGGCCTGCGGGCTGACCTCGGGGAAGCACTCGTGGCAGCGGCGCGGCGACTCCTCCTGGCACAGCTCGCCGTCGGGGTTGCGGCGCACCATCTGGCCGTCCCTGTGGCAGATCGGCAGGTACTCGTGCAGCGTGTAGACGATCGGCGCGTCGGGCAGCGTGTTCCTGGTCACCCGCACGACGTCGTACCCGAGGAAGATCGTGTGCTGGAAGTGCACGATGTCGGGCTGCTGGGCGAGCAGGAAGTCGCGGAAGAACCGCGTCAGGACCTGCTTGTTGCGCCACTTCCCGAACAGCACGTCGTAGTGCTCGAGCCCCGCGAACGTGTTCGTGTAGAACAGGTACTGGTTCGGGTCCTCGTTCACCATCGCGAACGGCGACCAGCCGTGGTGGGCGGTTGGCTCCGTGAACGGGGGGCCGGCCCGTGCGATGTAGATCGGGTCGAACTCGTCCGACCCACGCAGCGACTCGTACAGCTCCTGCGTGTACGACTCGAGGCCACCGGGGCGCACCGCGGCGTGGTTGGAGCTGACGTAGAGCAGCCGCTTCCTAGCCACCGGCCACCCCCTGGAGCGGAGTCCCGGCGGCGACCGGCGCTCGCTCGCTCAGCAGCTCGGAGTAGAGGGCGGTCAGGTTGGCGACGTGCGCGGCGAGCGGATGGCCCGGCCGGGAGGGGATCCCGGCCCGCAGCTCGTCCCACAGGCCCGGCGTCTCCATCGCGCGCTGCATCGCGGCGGCGAGGTCCACGGCGTCGCCGCGCCGGAAGTGCAGGCCGTTGACGCCGTCGGCGACCTTCTCCGACATGCCCCCGATGTCGCTGCAGATCACCGGGCGACCGTACTGGAAGGCCTCCCACACGACCAGCGGGCCGGTCTCCCACCACACGGACGGCACCACGACCCAGTCCACCTCGGCCATCAGCTTGCCGAGCTCGGCGCGGTCATAGCCGCCCACGAACGACACGTTCGGGCGCTCGACCTCGAGCAGCTCGCCGAACTGCTCCTGCCAGCGCGGGGACTGCTTGTCGAGGTTCGCGCCGAAGAGGGTCAGGTGGGCGTCGGCCTCCGGGCCCAGGAGGTCCATCGCGCGGAGCAGCACGTCGGCGCCCTTGTAGGGATTGAGCTGGCCGAAATAGGCGAACCGGTCGCGCGTGGGACGGGCCGGCTCGTCCGCCGGGGGCGTGCCCTCCGCCACGAACCCCTGCGGCTCGACCACGATCTTCGCGGGGTCGAGGCCCCACTGCACATAGCGCTCCTTCACGTAATCGCTGGGAGCGATGAAGGTGTCCACGAGGCCGAGGTGCGACTGGATGAACCGCTTGCGCATGTAGAAGGCCTGGGGGGTCACGTCGGGGAAGCACTCGTGGCAGCGGCGCGGGGACTCCTCCTCGCACAGCTCGGCGTTGCGGGTGCGCACCATCACGCCGTCACGGTGGCAGATCGGGATGTACTCGTGCAGCGAATAGACGATCGGGACGTCGGGCAGCGTGTTGCGCGTCACGCGCACGATGTCGTAGCCGAGGAACACCGTGTGCTGGAAGTGGACCACGTCGGGGCGGGTGTTCAGGAGAAAGTCGCGGTACGCGCGCGTCAGAACGTCCTTGCTGGTCCGGAAGGTTCCCTGGAAGTAGTCGAAGTCGTCGAAGTCGGTGAACAGCAGGTACTGGTTCGGGTCGGGGCCGACGAGGCTCAGGGGCGTATCGGCGTGGAGCGCGTCGTATGGCGTATAGGGCCGCCCCGCGCGCGCCAGCAGCAGCGGCTCGAACTGCTCCGAGGCCTCGAGCGCGCGGTAGACGTCTGCGACGTACATCTCGACCCCGCCCACGAGCAGCTTCGGATGGTTGTGCACCACGAACAGGACCCGCTTGCGCGGCATCGTCACTCCCCCCGGGCCCGGATCGAGAAGCGGCGGCGGCCGTGGGGTCGGCGGGGGCGCGCCGGCGGGTGGTCCGAGGCGGGAGCCGGTGCCCCCGCCACGCGCGCCCCGCGCGGGGCGGCGGTCAGCTCCCAGATCGCGCAGGCGTGGGCCTGGCGGGTCACGAACCGGTGGTGCTCGCCCAGGTGGTGCGCGAGCCGCGGTCGCGAGTCCACCCACTCGAACGCGTGATGCGGGACGACCAGATAACGGATGCCGGCAGCGCTCAGCCGCTGGAGATGGGCGAGCGCATCGTCCTCTCCGAGCCGGGTGTCGAACTGCACCGCGCGGCGCGAGCCGAGCCCCGCGAGGTCCGCGGCGAACGGCGACGCCACCGCCAGCTTCTCGCCGGGCGGCACGAGGCTGCGCACGAGGTCGGCCACCGGTCGCTCGGCGAGCTCGAACACGACCCCGACCTCCGGCTCGTCGAGCGCCTCGATGTGCGTGCCGTAGAGGCGTTCGGAAAGGTCCTCGTAGTGGTCGAGCCACCACCGCTCGGTTGCCGGGAAGACCAGATACTCGGCTCCCAGGGCGCGCGCCTCGTCGAGGTGGCGCACCGCGTCTGCGCCGGTCGCGGGGTGATAGCCGAGGTGGCGGCCGTCCTCGGCGCGCGGGAAGTGCAGGCCCCGGCGGCCCGGCAGCGCCAGCAGCCGGTCGTCTCCGCGGCTTGCGAC
>JBOGZM010000411.1:0-2109 GCA_050697255.1 Solirubrobacterales bacterium | reverse complement strand
CTCGATGACATCGCGGTGCGGACCGGCAACCTCGAGGTCGCCCAGCAGATGACCGCCGACGTGGCCCGCGCCGCCTTCCCGGACTTCTACTTCCACCAGCGCGGCGGTTAGGCGGGCGCCGCCGAGGCGGCCCACCCCACGCCGGTGAGCCCGAGCACCTGCTCCATGGGCTGCGGCGTGACGCCGAGTCGGCGTGCATCCTCGATGCCGCGCGGCGTCGTCATGGGCACCTCCATCAGCTCCGCCTCCTCCCACGTGGCGAAGGCCGAGGTGCCCGCCAGGCGCTCCACCAGCCCAAGGCCCCGGCGGACTGCCCACAGCGGCACGTGCAGGAGCGGTCGCGGCCGGTCCCAGGCCGCGAGCGTGAGGCGCACGATCTCTTCGTAGCTCATGACCTCCGGCCCCGCCAGCTCCAGGCGCCGGGCGCCGTCCGGCGAGCCGCCGCGCAGGGCCCGCAGCGCGCACTCGGCGGCATCCTGGGCCCAGAGCGGCTGGTACCGGGCACGCCCGCTGCCCGAGATCGGCATCCACGGCAGCAGGGACAGGCGGCGCAGCAGCGACATGAACGGGTCCTGAGGGTCATAGACGATCGACGGCGAGAGCACGGTGGTGTCGATCGGCGCCGCCACGACGGCACGCTCGGCCAGCGCCTTGGCGCGGAAAAAGCGTGTGCGCGAGCTGGGGGTGGCGCCCATCGCGCCGAAGTAGACGAACCGCTCGACCCCGGCGGACTCCGCGTAGCGCAGTAGCCGCGCGGTGGCGAGGCCGTTCAGCTCCTCGATGTTGGCGTCGCGCTGGTCCCGGATCGCTGCGGCGAGGTGCACCACCGCGCGCGCGCCGCGCACCGCCTGGCGCAGGGCGACGGGATTTGCCAGGTCACCAAGCGTGATCTGGACGCGGACGCGGTTTGGCCCCAGCCGCCGCGGGTCCCGCACCAGGCAACGCACCTCTTCGCCGTCCTGCAGGAGGCGCTGGAGCAGAGCCGATCCGATCACGCCCGTGGCGCCGGTCAGCAGGATCATGGGGCTGGTAGCAAACCGCTCATACTTCCGCCCAGGGGACGAATCAGCAACAATACGGGCTCGTCCACGACCGGCTTCCATGGTCGGGCAGTGGCGGCCACGCCGCCGGTCCATTGCAACGGGAAAGGTCACTGAACCTGAAGACATGACTTACGTCATCGCTGAGCCCTGCATCGGTACGAAGGACAACTCCTGCGTGGAAGTCTGTCCCGTCGACTGCATCCATCCGACCCCGGACGAGCCGGACTACGACAAGGTCGAGATGCTGCACATCGACCCTGAGGAGTGCATCGACTGCGACGCCTGCGTCGAGGCCTGCCCGGTGGACGCCTGCTTCGCCGAGGACCAGCTGCCCTCGGAATGGGATAAGTACACCCAGATCAACGCCGATTACTTCGCCAACAGCGCGTCGTAAACGGGATCGCCCAGCCCCTCTGCATCCAGCGCAGCCGTCTCCGCACGACGGGACGAGAAGATGTGCTGCCGGGCGGCGCCTGGGCTACATTGAAGTTGCTCTTCTGCCCGACCGATAGGACTCAACGGAATGAGCAACCTCGCCCTTCAGCTAGCCCGCCGCTTCGAGCCTCGCCACGTCCTGATCGCGCTGGCCGCGGTCGTCGTGTCGTTCGCGGCGCTCGACCTGGTCTACAACCGGGCGCTCGACTCGCTGGTCGCGTTCCACCTCGACGACTCCGACCCCGCCGTGCAGAACAGCTTCCCGGCCGTGGTCACCGGGGTGATGCTGCTGTCGGCGGCCGCGCTGGCGTTCGCCGTGGCGGCGATCCGGACCACCGCAAACCCGACCGGGTGGCGTGCGGCGGGAGTGATGCTGGTCGTCTTCGCCCTCGACCAGGCGATCGGGCTGCACACCTGGATCGACCGCCAGTTCGGCGTGGACGCGAACGCGGCCTACCTGCCGTTGATCGCGATCGCGACCGTGGTCTGGTTCGGCGCAGCGCGGCTGATGACCGGCCACCGCGGCGCACAGCTCATGTTCGGAGCCGGCACCGTGGGCTGGATCCTGACCGCGGTGTTCGACGCAGCACGCACGGACCGTGCGGAGGCGCTCGCCGGCGCCGAGCTGCTC
>JBOGZM010000410.1:0-4603 GCA_050697255.1 Solirubrobacterales bacterium | reverse complement strand
GCTCGATGCCGTGCTCGAGCGCCTCGAACACGGCGTCCATGGTGAAGGCGGGAGGGACGGTGACGACGGAGCAGTTCACGGGGGCGCCGTGGTGCCCGACGGCCTGCTCGACGGTGTCGAACACGGGCACGCCGTGCACGTCGCGGCCCTTGCGGCCGGGCGTCACTCCGCCGACGACCTTCGCGCCCTTGCCGTAGTCGAGGCACTCGCGCGTGAGGTTGACCGCCTCGCGGCCCGTGATGCCCTGGACGATGAAGGTGGTGTTCTGATCGATCAGGATGCTCATGCGGCCGCCGCTCCCTGGATCTTCTCCACCGCGCGCCGCGCCGCCTCGTGCATCGAGACCGACCGGTCGCAGTACTCGACGCCGTACTTCTCGAGGATCTTGAAGCCCTCGTCCTCCCAGGCGCCCGGGATGCGGAAGATGGCGATCTTCTCCGCCGGGTCGAAGCCGAGCTCCAGGCACGCCTTCACGACCCCGCGCGCCACGATGTCGACGCGGGTGTTGGAGACGATGCTCATCATCACGGCGATCTTGTCGACGCCGGGCTTCGACAGCACGAGCTTGGCCAAGCCGGCCGCCTTCGCGACCGACGGGTTGCCGCCGATCTCGCAGTAGTTCGCGGGCTTGCCGCCGTACTTGCGCACCGCGTCGAACAGGGTCAAGCTGCCGCCGCCCGCGCCGATCACGAGGCCGAGGTTGCCGTCGAACTCGGTCACGTTGCCGGCCACGCCGCGGTGGTCCATCGCGTCGACCTGCTCGCCGGCGATCTCGAAGGGCGTGGCCTCGCGGGCCTGGCGGGTCTCCTCGTCACCCACGCCCAGGTCCTTCAGCAGGGCCCGCTGGCGCGGCCGCGCCTCGTTCTCCATCTCCATGTGGGCGTCGAGGGCGACGAAGCTGCCGTCCTCGAGCTCCCCCAGCGGGTTGACCTCGGCGAGGGTCATGTCGCGCTCGGCGAACAGCCGCGCCAGCCGCGCCAGGATCGGAGTCGTCCGGGTCAGCGCGCGGCCGGTGACGCCGGTCTGGGCGATCACCTCCTTGGCTCGGAAGTCGGGTGCCTCGACCAGATTCGAGAGGTGCCCCCGCCCGACGTGGTCCGGGTGCTGCTCGGCAACCTCCTCGATGTCGATGCCGCCCATGTCGCTGAAGAGCATCACCGGCTGCTTGCGGATCCCGTCCCAGACGACACTGGCGTAGTACTCCTGCTTCAGCTCGGCCTTGGGATCGACCAGCACCCCGCGGGGCATGTGACCGTTGATCTCGAGCTGGAGGATCTCCTCGGCGTAGGCGCCCGCCTCCTGCGGGTTGTCCGCGAACTTCACCCCGCCGGCCTTCATCCTCCCGCCGGTCAGCACCTGCGACTTGATCACGGTCGGGCCGCCGATCCGCTCCGCGATCACCCGAGCCTCCTGGGCCGAGCGCGCGAAGCCGTAGTCGGTCACGGGTATCCCGGCGCGCTTGACGATCTCGCGCGATTCGAACTCGTAGAACCTCACGGCCGCGGAACCCTATCGGCTCGCCGGGAGCTCCCCCGACCGAGGGCCGAAGCGCGCCGCCGTGGCGCCGCCCTTACTGGTTTCGCGCTCCCCGCGATCCGGGTAGAAGCGGCTGCGTGAAGGGGAGGCGTCGGGTGTTGCTTGTCATCGTGGCGGTGGTCGCGCTGTCGGCGACCTCAACGGCCGGCGCCGATCTCGCCCCCGGGGTGTCGCCGCCGGGCGCAAACGACTGGCACTGCGTGCCCTCGGAACAGCGCCCGGAGCCCGTTGTGCTCGTGCACGGCACATTCGGGGACATGACCGTGTCGTGGAACCTGATCTCTCCGGCTCTCGCGTTGAACGGGTACTGCGTGTTCGCGCTCGACTACGGAAACCGCGGCACCGGCAGGATCGAGGACTCCGCAGCGGAGCTCGCCGCGTTCATCGACCGCGTCCTGTCCGCGACCGGGGCCTCGCGCGTGTCGCTCGTCGGGCATTCGCAGGGTGGGATGATGCCCCGCCACTACGTGAAGTTCCTGGGCGGCAAGGGCACGGTCGACGACCTGATCGGGCTCGTACCCTCGAACCATGGGACGACGACCCCGCTGGCGCCGTACGCCGGCGATGCAGGCTGCGTCGCGTGCGATCAACAGATCGCAGGCTCCAGCTTCCTCATCAAGCTGAACGCCGGTGACGAGACCCCCGGCAGCATCTCCTACACCCAGGTGACGACCCGGTATGACGAGGTCGTGACTCCCTACCGGTCGGCCTATCTGGAGGCGGGCCCGCGGACCACCAATGTCACCCTCCAGGATCGTTGCCCGCTGGACCTGACCGAGCACCTGGGCATCATCTACGACCCCGCCGCGCTCGAATGGGTCCTGAACGCCCTTGGCCGGCCGGGACCCGCGGATCCCACCTTCCGCCCGCGCTGCATCTAGCGGGCAGTCGCAGGAAAATGCGGCGCGTCGAGCGCCGCTTTCGTAGCGTGCGTCAGCCTCCGATCGGCGCGCGCGGACTCTGGCCCCAGAAAATCTGGCTCCCCAGCGCCCCCAGCAGGTGGACCAGCACCATGTTGAGGATCATCGACTTCGCGGTCGCGCGCCCGACGCCCACCGGCCCGCCCGAGGCCGTGTAGCCGTAGTAGCAGCCCACGAGCACGATCGCGGTCGCCATCGCCATGGCCTTGATCAGGCTGAAGAGCAGGTCCGGAGGGTTCTGGTACATCCAGAACAGCAGTGAGTAGCCACCGGACGAGACCTCGCCCACCTGCACGACGACGGCGATGTAGCTCGCGTAGAACCCCACGCCGAGCGCGCACACGTAGACGAACGGCAGCACTATCCAGGCGGCGACGATGCGGGTTGCGGCCAGGAACGTGAGCGGTCGTACGCCCATCACCTCGAGGGCGTCGATCTCCTCGCTGATCCGCATCGCGCCCAGCTCGGCGACGATCCCGGTCCCGACCTTCGCCGACATGATGTAGCCGAACATGTAGGGCACCATCTCGCGCAGGTCGCACCAGGCCGTGAAGGCGCCGGCGAACGCGGGCGCGCCCTGGGCGCGGGTGAAATAGGCGCCCTCGATGCCGCACAGCAGGCCGAGGATGAAGACCATGCCCCAGATGACCAATGCGGACCCGAGCAGCAGGATCCCCGCCTGGCGGAGCGCTTCGCCGAAGAAGACGAGCACGCGGCCGCTGAAGATCTCGCCGGCCACGCGGGCGCCGAACCCGGCCACCTGGCCGGTCGCCGCGAGCATCTCGCGCGGAACCCCGGTCCAGCTGGACCGTGCTGGTCTCGGGGCTCCCGAACCTCCGGATCCTCCCCACATGAGGTCGGAACTTATAGCACGATCGTTCGTATGCTATAGTCCGGGCCCATGGAGGCAGCCGTCGAGACGCTTAGCGAAGCGCTCCAGGCCGAGGCCCGGCGCGACGGCCGCCGGGCCCGCGGTGAGAAGACCCGCGACGCGATCCTCGCACACGCAGTCCAGATCGCCTCCCAGGAGGGGCTCGAGGGCCTCTCTATCGGCCGCCTGGCCGGCGACCTCGGAGTCAGCAAGAGCGGCCTGTTCGCCCACTTCGGGTCGAAGACCGAGCTCCAGCTCGCCACCGTCGACGCCGCGCGCCACATCTTCATCGAGGAGGTGATCGGCGGCAGCCGCGCCGGCTCGGGCATCGGAGGGCTGATCGGCCTCACCGACTCGTGGCTCGACTACATGCGTTCCGATGTCTTCCGCGGCGGATGCTTCTTCGCCGCCGCGTCGCTCGAGTTCGACGGCCGCCCGGGGCCGGTGCGCGACCGCGTGGCGTCGATGATGGGCGAGTGGCTCCTGGCCCTGGAGGCCGCGATTCAGGACGCACAGGAGGCCGGCGAGCTTGCCCCCGACCTCGACAGCGAGCAGCTCGCATTCGAGATCAACGCCCTTGGCCAGGGGGCGAACTTTGCACACCAGCTTTACGCCGACGATGCGGCGTTCGAACGTGCGCGGGCGGCCATCCGCAGGGCGATTTCCGAGAAACAGCGCCTCCCGGTTCTCCCCGACGTAGACGAGGGGGCCGCCCGCCGCACGCTGCGTGACCAGATCGCCAAGCTCGAGCGTGAGCTCGCCGCGCTGTTCGTGTCCGCTCGGCCCCGGGGAGAGCTGGACTGGGAGGTCAGCTCGCCCGGCGGCCCGCGGTTGCTCGACGTCGGCGACCTCGAGGCGCTGCGGGACGAGCTGGCCGCACGCGTCGAGGAGGCGCGTCGTGAACTGGCCTCCCGCGCGGACTCCGAGCAGGCCGGCCGTGGGCACATAGAGGCACTGGTCGCCGATCCGGGGAGCCACAAGTGGGAACGCGTCTCCAACGACGAGATCGGCGAGCCGGGGTGCAAGTACTACCACTCGAGCCCGCGGCTGGGGCTGATCGGGATGCTGATGGGCTGGTGGCGAGTGAAGATCTCATCGGGCTGCCCATAGCTATGCCGGGGAGGAGGGGAACAGGGAGATGATCCGGACCGCCGCCGACAGGGCGTTCCTGCCCGCCAAGAACCTGTTCGAGCAGGTCGGCGACATGATGATCCTGACCGGCAAGACGATCGTGTCCGCGGTCCGCCCGCCCTACCCCTACGGGGGCGAGTTCATG
>JBOGZM010000409.1:0-2397 GCA_050697255.1 Solirubrobacterales bacterium | reverse complement strand
GTCCGGTGGCGGCGGTGAAGCGGTGGTTGCACTCGATCAGCTTCAGGCGCCCGTCGCGGGCGTCCCGCTTGAACTCGACATTGCCGAGCCCGCGCAGGCCCACCCCCTCGAAGAAGCGCAGGCCAAGCTCGGCGGCCTCGGGGTTCCGGTCCGTGGCGTGGAAGCAGCCGGAGCCGAACCAGATCGGGTGCTGGCGCAGCTTGCGCTTCGTCAGGTGCAGAAGTGGTTGCCCCTCCTCGTCGATGTAGCTGTAGTAGGAGAAGAACTGGTCGTCGCGGCCGGGAATGATCTCGGTCACGATCATCTCTATGCCGAGCGCCACCGTGCGCGACAGGGCGGCCCGCATGTCATCGTCGCTTTGCACCTGGAACGCCTTCATCCCGGCGAAGTGCCGCGCGAACGCGTGCGAGTGCACCGGCTTCAGCGCGCACGGGTAGGAGATCCGCTCGAGCGCGACGGCGATGTCGTCCTGGGTGTGGACGTTGAAGCTCAGCGGCGCCTCGATGCCGATGTCCCGCGCGAGGTCGTACGTGCGCGACTTGTCGAGCATCGCCAGCAGCACGTCGTCGTCGGCCTCGAACGGCACCAGGCCGAGCTCCAGCAGCATCGCGCGATTCTTGGCGATCAGCTCGAGGCCCTCGTCCTCGCAGGGCAGGATCACCGAGCCGGCGGGGGCGCCGCGCAGCCACTCGAGCCAGCGGTCCTGCATGCCGGGCTCGCGGCCGAGCGGTACGAATGTCATGCACCCGCGCGACCAGCGCGCGGCGTCGTCGCTGCCGCCGAGCGCGTACACCGGCACGCCCGCCGCGCCGAGGCTGCGCGTGACCGGCACGGCGGTCCATCCGCCGCCCAGCACGACGGCGGGCGGAGCGGTGGACGTCAGCAGCGGGTTGCGGCCTGCCCGCGGGCGGCCGACCCGAGTGGGCGCAAGCTTCGTCAAGCCGTCCTCAGTCTCCTACCACCAGCGGTCGGCTCTGGCGAGCGCCCGAGCGCCCAGCGCCTAGCGCCTGACGGGCTCCCGGATCTCGACGCCGTTCGACTCGAGCATCGCGTCGACCCAGTCGTTGTTGAAGTCGCCGCGCGCGACCGCGCTGACGTAGTCGGCCTCCTTGGCCGCCTTCCTGTTCAGGCGCTCGAGCAGCTCGTCGGCGATGTCGCGGGGCACGACCACGACGCCGTTCACGTCGCCGACGATCACGTCACCCGGGTTGACGACGATGCCACCAGCCGAGATCGGGTGGTTCAGCTCACCCGGTCCGCGGTGCAGCGGGCCGATCGGGGTGACTCCACGTGCGAACACAGGGAAGTCGCCCAGCGCCCGGATCGCCTGGAGGTCGCGGATCAGCCCGTCGACGATGAAGCCCTGCACGCCGCGGTGGCGGGCCTTCGTGCAGACGAGGTCGCCCAGCACGGCGGTCAGATAGGAGGAGCTGGTGTCGACCACGATCACGTCACCCGGCTGCGCCAGGTCGAGGCTCTTGTGCACCATCAGGTTGTCGCCCGGGTACACCTTGACGGTCAGCGCCGGCCCGCAGACGCTGTGGTGGTCCGGGTCGGTCATGTTCTTGATCGCCGGCACCATCGCGTAGAGCCGGTTCATCAGGTCCGAGATCTCAGGCGTGGGGAAGCGGGAGAGACCGGCAACGGTGTGTGCGTCCGGCCGTTCGAAGTCGTAGCGAAGCCTGAACCCGGGGCCGGGGTGCATCTCGGCTGACTGTGGCTTTCCGACCATTCTCAAGAACCTCCGTCGCTTGGGCGCCTATGCGTCCTGAATCGCCATCTGTGGCCGAACACTTGAGAGGAGGCTCGCAAGCGGTCGGTCCCGTGCGTACAGTTTTCCACTCTCGGTGCCGAATCTTGCCTGTCAGGATGCCCCGATGACGCACCGCGTGACCCTCATACCCGGAGACGGCATCGGGCCAGAGGTCTGTGAGGCTGCCCGGCGCGCGGTGGAGGCGACCGGCGTCGCGGTCGAATGGGACGTCCAGGAGTTCGGCGCGGAGGCCTACCGGCGGGAGGGGCCCGCGCTGCTCGAGCGGGTGATCGCGTGCGTGCGCGAACGCGGCGTGGCGCTGAAGGGGCCCACGTCGACGCCCTCGGGCACGGGCTTTCGCTCCATCAACATCGCCCTGCGGCGGGACCTCGACCTGTATGCCGGCGTGCGGCCCTGCCGCGCGCTGCCGGGGATCGCCACTCCCTTCCCCCAGACCGACGTGGTCGTCGTGCGCATGAACACCCAGGACCTGTACGCGGGCATCGAGTACGCCCACGACGAGGACACCGCCGCCACGCTGCGGGAGATCGTGGCCGCCACGCGCGGCGCCGAGCTGCCCCCGGACACCGGCGTCTCGCTGAAGCCGCTGTCCTTCACCGCCGCGGCGAGAGTGGCGCGCGCCG
>JBOGZM010000408.1:0-7412 GCA_050697255.1 Solirubrobacterales bacterium | reverse complement strand
CTGCTGAAGATCCTCGAGGGAACCCTGGCCTCCGTGCCACCGCAAGGTGGGCGCAAACATCCGCACCAGGAGTTCCTGACGATCGACACGACCAACATCCTGTTCGTCTGCGGGGGCGCGTTCGCGGACCTCGACAAGGTGATCGAGCGTCGCGTCGGGAACCGCCGCGTGGGCTTCGGCGCGAGCATGGAGTCCCGTAAGCACGCCGACACCGGCAAGGTCTTCGAGTGGGTGCTGCCGGAGGACCTGATGCACTACGGCCTGATTCCCGAGTTCGTCGGCCGCCTGCCGGTGATATCGGCGATCCACCAGCTCACGCGCGACGACCTGATCAAGATCCTGCAGGAGCCCCGCAACGCGCTCGTGAAGCAGTTCCAGCGCTTCTTCAGCTTCGACGGCATCGAGCTGCACTTCGCGGAGGACGCGCTCGGCTCGATCGCCGACAAGGCGCTCGAGCGCGACACCGGCGCCCGCGGCCTGCGCTCCATCCTCGAGGAGATCCTGCTCGAGGTGCAGTTCGAGCTGCCCTCGCGCGGCGACGTGACGAAGTGCGTCGTGACGAAGGAGACGGTCGAGAAGAACCTGAAGCCGACGCTCGTCACCGAGGCCGCCAAGGCGGCCCAGACGCGCTCCAGGCGCGCCGCCCAGGCTCGCGCCGCCGAGGCCGAGCTGGGCGAGAAGTCGGCCTAACCCCAAGCCATGAGGGGCAGGGGCGCGTCGCTCTTCTGCGTCGCCCTCGGCATGCTGCCGGCGGCCTGCGGCGACGACGGGGCGTCTGCGCCTCCGCGCGCATCCCTGATGCGTGACTGTCGCAGTCACGTGGAGGGAAAGCTGGCACCCGAATCACGCCGAGAGGCCGTGAGGGCAGGTCCGCTGTCCCTCCCGTCGGCGCGTGCGCTCGCGACCGCCGAGAACCCCAATCCTGGCGCCCGCTTCGTCGACCACAAGACGATCGTCGTCGTGAGGGCGGGCCAGGAGGCGACGGTCGTGGTGCCGCCGGACGAGCGCCGGCACGCGTCCCTCGACTACGGATACGGCGTTCGTGCGGATCGGCGCACTCCCCCGGTGAAGCTCTCCGACGGTGTGCCGGTGATCAGGTTCGCCGCCTGCGGGCGCGGCGCCCGGCCGCTCGTGCGGGGGCATCCGCTCGACCGCGAGACGCAGTTCAACGGAGGCATCATCACGCGGTGGGGGCGCTGCCTGCCGCTCGACGTGTGGTCCCGCGGCGGGGATCGCCGGCAGCGCATCACGATCTCGTTCGGCGCCGGAGACTGTGACGGGTAGGTTGCGGGCCATGGAGGAACTCGCGTCTGGGTACTCCCTCCTGGAGGGGCCGACGGTCGACGGGAGAGGCGGCGTGTACTTCAGCGACGTCCTCCAGGGCGGCGTGTACCGGTGGTCGCCCGACGGGGTGGAGCAGGTCGTGCCGAAGCGGCGCGGCGTCGGCGGGATCGTGCTGCACGGTGACGGCGGTGTGATCGTCACCGGGCGAGACGTGCTGCACGTCCGTGACGGTGAGTCACGCGTGCTCCTGACGCTGGACGGGGTGACCGGCTTCAACGACCTCGCGACCGCGGCGGACGGCTCTGTCTACGTGGGCGCACTGCGGTTCCATCCGTTCGCCGGCGAGTCGCCCGTGCCGGGCGAGATCTGGCGCATCGCGCCCGGCCGGGAGCCGGAGCCGGTCGCGGGGGGCGTGCTGTGGGCGAACGGGATCGGATTTTCCCCGGGCGGCGAGACGGCCTACGGCTCGGACTACGCGCGCGGTTGCGTGGTGGCCTGGGACGTCGACGCCGACGGCTCGCTCTCGTCGCCGCGCGTGTTCGCCGAGATGCCGACCGGCTCCGCCGACGGTCTGGCGATGGACGAGGAGGGTGGGGTATGGGTGGCGCCAGGGGCTGCCGGCAACGTCGTGCGCTTCGGCCCGGACGGCTCGCTCGACACCAAGCTCGACGTACCGGCCTCGTTCGTTTCCAGCCTCTGCTTCGGAGGTCCCGACATTCGCGACCTCTACGTCACCACGGGCGACGGCACGCTGCTCCGCGGCCGCTCCGACGTCGCAGGCCTGCCTGTGCGGCCCGCGCGCGTTTAGCCGCAGCCAAGCCGCAATCTGAGCAGCACCGTCAGGCGCTGGGGCTTCTCCACCACCTGGTGCCAGGTCACGCGCAGCACACGCCAGCCCGCGCTCTCGAGGTCGAGGTCGCGGCGGCGATCGCGATGGAAGGCGAGCGCGTGGCCGTGTGCCGCACGGCCGTCCGTCTCGACGACGAGGCGTCGCGCGGGCCAATGGAAATCCACCTCGTAACCCTCCACCAGACCGTTGACGACTGGATGCGGCAGCTTCGCCTCGCGCACCAGCTCGAGGAAGCGGCGTTCCAGCTCGCTGCGCGTAACCGGCGGTTCGTCGTAGACGTCGGCCAGCAGGCGGCGCAGCGTTCCGGTTCCCCGCCGGCCTGCCGAGCGCTCGAGCGCCAGATCGATCGCTCGCAGATCGAACAGGCGCAGGACGAGCGACTGCTCCAGCGCCCGGCGCAACCGCCGTGGCGGCTCGACTCCGGCAAGGTCGACGAGCGTTCGCGCCGGCGTGGTGCAGGGGATCGTTTCGCACGCAGTCGTCTGATCGCGGTGGAGGCACCGGCTTCGCCGCACGGCGATGCCCGGCTTCGGCCTCATTCCGAGGCACGGTGTCGTCACTTCGATCGACGTCGAGCCCGCTGCCAGCAGACCCCAGAGCTCGGCAGCGGAGCGATGGCTGAGCACGGCGCCCTCGCCGCACGCGAGAACCGCCGCCATGTACCGCGCAAGCGGAAGCAGGAGTGGGTGGCCGGCCGCGTACACGTTCCGGTGCACGGGGTGCAGGCGCTTCCTCGCCACCCGATGCCTGATGGCGCTCTCGCTCGCTCCCGCGGCAACGAGTTGTGCTCTCGCGACGACACCGTGCTGGCGGGCCGCAAGCCACGCGACCGCCTCGTCGAGCAACAGGCCACCGCCGCTGTCTGCGTTCGAGGTCTCATAGCGACCGGTTTGCATGACACCACGGAAGGGTGGCAGCGCTGGTGTGACGGAGGAACGACCGGGTGTGGCGAAAGCCGAGCGGATTCGAGGCGCCTGAATACACTCCCAACGTGGCAGGCGAAGGACTTGAACGCACCCGCTACGACCCCCAGGAGGTCGAGCCGCGCGTGCTCGCGCGGTGGCTCGAGGCGGGCTATTTTCACCCCGAGCCAGAGGGCGCCGCGGACGAGAACTACTCGATCGCGATCCCGCCCCCGAACGTCACCGGAGCGCTGCACATGGGTCACGCGCTGAACGCCGCGGTGCAGGACGCGCTGATCCGCTTCAACCGCATGAACGGCCGCCGCACGAAGTGGATCTTCGGCACCGACCATGCCGGCATCGCCACCCAGGCGCAGGTCGAGAAGCAGCTCGCGGCGGAGGGCACCAGCCGGACGGAGCTGGGACGCGAGGAGTTCGAGCGGCGGGTGTGGGAGTGGCGCGAGCGGTACGGGCGCACGATCGTGGAGCAGTTCCAGCGGTTGGGTGCGTCGTGCGACTACGAGGACGAGCGGTTCACGCTCGACGAAGGCTACGTCGAGGCCGTCCAGAAGGTGTTCATCGACCTCTACGAGAAGGGGTTGATCTACCGCGACAACTACATGGTCAACTGGGACCCGGGCACGCAGTCGGCGATCTCGGACCTCGAGGTGGAGGACCGCGAGGTCACGGACACGCTCTACTACATCGAGTATCCGCTCGAGGACGGCGACGGCGCAATGACGGTGGCCACAGTGCGCCCCGAGACGATGCTCGCCGACACCGCGGTCGCCGCGAATCCTGCCGACGAGCGCTATTCCGCCCTAGTCGGCAGGCATGTCGTCCTGCCGCTGGTCGGCAGGCGGCTGCCGGTGATCGCCGACGAGTACGTGAGGCCGGAGTTCGGCACCGGCGCGCTCAAGATCACTCCCGGGCACGACCCCAACGACTTCGAGATCGGCCGCCGGCACGGGCTCGCGGAGGTCACGGCGATCGGCGAGGACGGGCGCATGACAGAGGCCGCGGGGCGCTTCGCGGGCATGACGGTGGACGAGGCCCGCGAGGCCGTCGTGGAGGCGCTCGAGCAGGAGGGGCGGATCGTCAAGCGGGAGCCGTTCACGCACACCGTGCCCTTCTCGCACCGCTCGGGGGAGCGGATCGAGCCGCTGATCTCGCTCCAGTGGTTCATGCGCATGGACGAGCTGGCGGCGCCCGCGATCGAGGTGGTGCGGTCGGGGCGCATCCGCTTCCACCCGGAGCGCTGGTCCAGGGTGTACCTCGGCTGGCTCGAGAGCATCCGGCCCTGGTGCATCTCGCGCCAGCTGTGGTGGGGCCACCGGCTGCCGGTCTGGTACTGCGCCGCCTGCGACGAGACGTACGTGGGCACGGACGCGCCCGCGCGCTGCGGCGCGTGCGACGGCGAGCTGCGCCGCGACGAGGACGTGCTCGACACGTGGTTCTCCTCGGCGCTGTGGCCCTTCGCGACTCTCGGCTGGCCGCGCGACGCTCCGGAGCTGCGCGCCTTCTACCCGACCGACGTGCTGGTCACCGCGCGGGACATCATCTTCCTGTGGGTCGCGCGCATGGTGATGACGGGCCTCGAGTTCCCCGGCGACGTCCCGTTCGAGGACGTCTTCATCACCTCGATCATCCAGGCGCCGGACGGCCGCCGGATGTCGAAGTCGCTCGGCACCGGCATCGACCCACTGGACGAGATCGAGGCGCACGGGGCGGACGCGGTCCGCTTCGGGCTGCTGGCGATGTCGTCCTCGCAGGACGTGCGCTACTCGGCCGAGAAGATCCAGCAGGGACAGCAGCTCGCGAACAAGATGTGGAACGCCTCGCGGCTCGTGCTGACGAACGCCGCCGACGTCGCGCCCGGGCCGCGGCCGCGCACGGTCGAGGACCGCTGGATCCTGTCGCGCCTCGCTCGCGCGACCGCCGACATGCGCGAGCGGATCGAGCGCTACGACCTCTCGCACGCCGCCCAGGGGTTGTACTCGTTCTTCTGGAGCGAGCTGTGCGACTGGTACCTGGAGATCGTCAAGCCCCGTCTTTACGGAGGGGATGTGGAGGACAGGGAGGCGGTGTCCGCGACCCTGCTGCACGTCCTGGGCGAGACGCTCGCGCTGGCGCACCCGATGATCCCGTTCGTGACGGAGGAGATCCACTCGTTCCTGCCCGGAGCGGTGAGGGACCTGGCCCTGGGACCGTATCCCGAGGTGGACTCAGAGCTGTTCGACGACGAGGCCGAGCGCGAGCTCGGGGCCGTGATGGAGGCCGTGCGGCGGCTGCGCAACTACCGCGATTCGGTCGGCGTGCCCGCCGCCGCGCGCGTGCCGGCGAGGCTCGTGGCGGACGGCGACTCCGCCGGGGTGTACGAGCGCTCGCTGGACGCGATCGGGCGCCTCGCCCGCTTCGAGATCTCGCTGGACGGCGCGAGCGGTGAGGCGGTCGGCACGATCGCGCTCGACGGCGCGACGGTGGAGGTCCTGCCGACCGACACGGTGGACACCGGCGAGGCACGGGCACGTGTCGAGCAGGAACGCAACCGGCTGACGGCCGAGATCGAGCGCGCGCGCGGCAGGCTCGGCAACGAGGGCTTCACAGCGAAGGCGCCGCCCGAGCTGGTGCAGCGCGAGCGCGAGAAGCTCGAGCGCTTCGAGGCCGAGCTGGCCGAGCTGGCCGAGCCGGGGGGATAGTGGGCCTGCCTGAGCCGTCCCCGGCGCTGCGCGAGGCGGAGCGCTACCTCACGTCGCTGGAGGTGTTCGGCATGCGGTTCGGGCTCGACCGCATGCGGCGGCTGATGACCGCGCTCGGTTCGCCGCAGGAGCGCTTCGCCGCGATCCACGTCGTCGGATCGAACGGCAAGTCGTCGACGGCCCGCATGATCGCCGCGCTGCTCGAGCAGGCCGGTGCGCGGACGGGGACCTACCTGTCGCCGCACCTGGTGTCATGGGCCGAGCGCATCGAGGTCGGGAACAGGCCCGTGTCCGACGAGCGCTTCGCGGAGGCGGTCGCGCGCGCGGCCGACGCGGCGGTGAAGGTGGATCGCACCCTGGAGCCGGGCGACCGCGTGACCCAGTTCGAGGCGCTCACGGCGGCGGCGTACTGGGAGCTGGCCCGCGCAGGCGTCGAGGTGGCGGTGGTCGAGGCCGGGCTCGGCGGCCGTTACGACGCGACGAGCGTGATCCGGTCCGGCGTGCAGGTGCTGACGAATGTGAGCCTCGAGCACACGCGCTGGCTGGGGCCGACCGAGCGCCACATCGCCGAGGAGAAGGTGGCGGTCGTCCCCGGCGGGGGCACGCTGGTCGCCGGCCCCCTCGGGCCCGAGGCATTCGAGGTGGCATCCCGTGTGACGGCGGAGCGCGACGCGCGGCTGCTGGTGCTCGGTCGCGACTTCGGCCTCCGGGACGACGTGCGGCTCCGTCCCCGGGGAGCGTTCCAGCGTGAGAACTTCGCGGTCGCCGTGGCCGCGGCGGAGGCTTACGCCGGCGGCTTGGCCTCGACAGCGGTGCGGGCCGCTGCCGAATCCGTGACGATGCCGGGGCGCATCGAGGTCGTGAGGGAGGCGCCGCTCACGATCCTCGACGGAGCACACAACCCGGCCGGCATCAGGGCGCTGCTGCCCGAGCTCGACGCGCTCGTCGGTGACCGGCCGCTGGTGGCGGTGCTGTCGGTGCTCGACGACAAGGACGCGGCCGGCATGCTGGCGGCGCTGGCGCCGCGTTGCGCCGGGGCCGTCTTCACCCGCTCGTCGAACCGGAGCGCGCTGCCTCCCGCGGTGCTCGAGAGCCTGTGGCGCCAGGTCCGCGGGAGGAGCGCCCAGATCGTCGCCGACCCGGTGGAGGCGCTCGAGCGTGCCCGCCTCGCCGCGGGCGACCACGGGGCCGTGCTGGCCACCGGCTCCATCTACCTGCTCTCCGACCTGGCGCGCGCACGCGCGCACCGGATTCCGGCGCGATGACGCAGCATGCGCGCATGCTGAGCCTCGTGGCGGCCGTGGTCGCGGTGGTGATCCTCGTCTTCTTCGCCGTCGGGTACGGCCTCGGCAGGTTGCTCCTCTAGCTCTGCGTGAACCGCCGATCCCCGGAGGCCGCCACCCGCTCGGGTAGACTCGGCGAGTTCGCAGGGAGGACTCCGGCATGACCTTCGCTCTCTTTGGCATCGAGAACGACGGCCTCAACTTGGCCGTCAACCTGCTCGTCTTCTTCCTGTTCGTGATCTACGTCGCGTTGGTGTACTGGACGTACGCAGACGCGAGCCGGCGCCTCGAGGACCCGCTGCTGGTCGCGTGCGCGACCGTCGCGGCGCTGTTCCCGTTCATCGGCACGATCGTCTACGTGCCCTGCGAAGTCTGCCACGGCAAACGCTACAAC
>JBOGZM010000407.1:0-2157 GCA_050697255.1 Solirubrobacterales bacterium | reverse complement strand
CTCCCGCGGCGGCCGCCGCTCCGAGGCCGCCGCGGCCAGGCGCAGGACGGCCGCAGCGTCGGCGGAGCCTCCGCCCAGGCCGGCGGACACCGGGATGTGCTTCTCGATCGTGACCCGCACGGGCGGGCCGTCCCATCCGAAGCGGTTGCGAAATGCGGCCAGCGCCGCAGCCGCCAGGTTGGGCCCCCGGATGCCGGGGCACACGACCTGGTCGGCACCGCCGGTGGCATTTTGCATGCTCAGCTCGTCGGCGAGGGTGATGGGCTGGAAGACCGAGCGGATCTCGTGCAGGCCATCGGGCCGCCGCGGGCCAACGTACAGGCAGAGGTTGAGCTTCGCAGGCGCCCGCGTCTCGAGGTTCAAGCCGGTCGCTCCAGCTCGCGCTCGAGCTGCGCGAACTGCTGCGGGGTGAGGGTCTCGGCTCGCGCGTCGGCCGGGTGGCCCAGGTCCTCGAGTGCCTCGCGCACGGCCTCGCGTATGCCGGCCGGGCCGCCCGCCTCCTCGAGCGACCGCGCGAGCGCCTTGCGCCGGTGCGCGAACGCGGACCGCACCAGCGCGGTCAGCTCGTCCGACGGCGCGGGCGCGATCCGCCGCATCCGCACGAGCGCGGAGTCGACGTTCGGCACCGGCCGGAACACGTTGCGGGAGATGGGGCGCACGACATCGACCTCGCACGCGAGCTGGACGAGCACGGAGGGAATGCCGTACGCCTTCGTCCCGGGCTGCGCGGCCAGCCGGGCGGCGATCTCGCGCTGCACCATCACGCACCAGAAGGTGGCCTCGGGCAGCTCGTCGATGGTCTTCAGGATCGCGGGAGTGGCGACGCCGTAGGGCAGGTTCGCGACCACCTTCGTGGGCAGCGGGTCGAGGCCGCTGAGGCGCGTGCGCATCACGTCGCCGATCACGAGCTCCGTGTTCTGCTCGTGCCCGGCAAGCGCCTCGCGCAGGGCGGGCTCGAGCTTCCTGTCGGTCTCGATCACGTGCAGGTATCGCACCCGCCGCGCCAGGAAGGAGCTCAGCACACCGAGGCCGCCGCCGATCTCGACCACCACGTCCTGGGGATCGAGCTCCGCGGCGCGGCCGATCACCTCGAGGATGTTGTCGTCCACGAGGAAGTTCTGGCCCAGCTCGCGGTTGGGCCGGATGCCGTGCCGCGCGAGGCGGTCGAGGCTGTCACGGGTCTCGCTCACCAGTCGAACAGGCGCGCGGCGTTGGAGTCCAGGAGCTGCTCCATCTCCTCCGAGGTCGTATCGCGCAGGGCGGCCAGAAAGCGCGCGGTCGCGCCGACGTAGGCCGGCTCGTTCGGCTTGCCGCGGCGCTCCTGGACGGAGAGGAAGGGGGCGTCGGTCTCGGCCAGCAGCAGCTCGTCCGGCACGGCGCGCGCCGCCTCCTGGAGGTCCGTGGCCTTCGGATATGTGACGTTGCCCGCGAACGAGCAGAAGTAACCGCGCGCGGTGCACTCCGCGACCCGGTCGGTGAGCGAGAAGCAGTGGATGATCACCGCCACGCCGTCACCGTGGCGGTCGAGCAGCTCGAGCGTGTCGTCGGCTGCGGAGCGCGTGTGGACGACGAGCGGGCGGCCCAGCTCGCGCGCCAGCTCGATCTGGTCCACGAACGAGCGCCGCTGGTCCTCCCGCGGCGCGTAGTCGCGCTTGTAGTCGAGCCCCGCCTCGCCGATCGCACGCGCCTTCGGATGGCGCGACAGCTCGCGCAGCTCCTCGAGGCCGGCGCCGTCCCAGCCCTCGGACTCGTGCGGGTGGCGCCCGATCGAGACGAAGACCTCGTCGTGCTGGTCGGCCGCCCCGAGCGCGTGGCGGCACGACTCACCCGTCATCCCGATCGCCAGCATGCGTTCGACGCCGGCCTGCCGCGCGCGCGTGACGACATGCGCCGGCGGCGCCTCGATGTGGTCGAGGTGGAAGTGGGTGTCGACCATCGCCGCAGTGTATGGGCGCACATGGCAGGGTCGGTGCGCGGGCCGGGACCCCGATCCTCAGGCAGGTGCGCGGTATTCGTCGCGCCACGCGCTACGTTCACCGCCCACCTCGTTTAGCTCACCCGGCGCTCGGCCGCCACACCCTCCACTGCGAGCTCGGAGGGAGCCCCCTCGACCTCGCGTTCGCCGCCGGCGAGCGCCACGCCGGCGAGGATCAGCAC
>JBOGZM010000406.1:0-3270 GCA_050697255.1 Solirubrobacterales bacterium | reverse complement strand
GCGGTCGTAGCGGCTGCGGTACTCCAGGCCTCTGCCGAGAACCTCGCCGGCCCCGCGGAGCAGGGAGCACGTCACCCGCTCGCCCATCGTGTGGGAGACGTTGAAGAAGTAGTTGTCGTTGTCGATCGGCGAGACCTCGTCGCCGCGCTGGTTGAAGAAGGAGCGCCGCACCGGCTCGGGGTACGCCTCGAAGGGAGCGATCAGGTAGCCGAGCTGGTCGCCGGCCAGCCCCGCCGTCATGTGGCCGCGCGCGCCCACGAGCTCCGCGACCTTCAGCGGTATCTGCGGGTACATCTCCCCCGGGCCGGCCGACAGCAGCACGTCGCCGATCCGGGCGCTGGCCGTCACCGAGCCGAGCACGTTCCCGGTCAGCCACGGCGGCGTCATCGCCCGGTTGAGCGGCACTCCGAACGTGCCGCCCGCGTACTCCAACCCCAGGATCAGCGCGTTCGTGGCGACGTCCTCGACCAGGTACGAGCGGGCCGCCACGGACGCGGGCCCGGAAAGCGGCTGCGCGACAGCCGCCGCCTGGGCAGCGCGGTCCACCACGCGCGTCGCGTAATCGCGGATCATGCAGAGGTTCTGTGCGTCCTCGCCGGCGGCGGCCGGGTCCGCGCAGCCGCGGTCCGCGGGCTGGGTACGGCCGAGCGTTCCCACCATCGTCACGGCCCTGCCGCCGAAGCGCTGCTCCAGCAATGGGTTGGCGGCCTGCACCCAATCGCCGGATACCTTCGTGTTGGACGAGCCCAGCACCGTCGTGTGAGCGGAGAAGTTCAGCAGCGTGACGAGCGGCTTCTTGCCGTTGCGCGCCTGGAGCACGCGCACGTCGGAGTCGACGGCCTTGTTCGCCTCGTCGTAGTCAAACTGGTTCGAGAGCAGGTCGCGCCCCGGTGCGGTGCCGTAGTACAGCTGCGCGGGCGCCATCGACGAGTGGGCGGCCACGATCGCCTCGACCGTGCGGTCGGTGACGTGGCGCAGGTACTCCTCGGGCACGCCGCCCCACACCCCCAGCGGATCGGGCCCCGAATGGCTGTGGTTGCTCTGGATCACGACGTTCTCCGCCCGGAGCGCGCCGCCGGTGCGCCGCTCGACCTCCTTGCGCATGTCCAGCAGCCCGTAGGGCCCGTTCTTGACCGCGACGAACCAGCCCTGCGACTCGATGTCGGCGACCACGAACGGCGTCTGCCCGTCCGAGACGGCGAAGGCGCGCACGCTGAGCCCCTCGCCGAGCACGCCCGTGGCCGGACGCCCCTCGAAGACAGGGCTGCCGCCGCCGATCCCGTAGCCGCCCAGGTACACCGGCTTGCCCGCGAACGTGCCGTCGGGGTCGGGATTGATGGAACGGGTGGCCGCCCCGACGAGATAGGGGTGCTTACCAGGCTTCGCCTGAGCGATCGTCGCCTGCCCGGCGAGCACCACGAGCACCGCGGCGAGAGCCGCTGCCCACGTTCGACGCCTCATGGGATGAAGATTCCCTGGACGGCAAACAGCGTGTTGGGCGACGTGTCGACGTCTCCGTCCGCGCCGCCGTCGAACACCTGGACCTGCCTGAGCTGCCAGATCGCCCGGCGGCCCTCGGTCACCGCCCCCGGAACCAGCGCGTTGAGGCTGGTCGAGGTCGAGCAGGCCGCTCCGATGCCCGCGTCCGGCGTCGCGACGCACGGAACCGTGGCGCCGAAGCCGAAGTCCTCGATCGTCGAAGGCTCGTCCCCGCTCGGGTCCGGGTCGCGGTCGGTGATGCGAGCGATCAGGATTGCCTGTAGCTCGCCCGCATAGTCCGACAGGTCGTCCTTCCTGCGGACGTCGGTGATCGAGACCGACATCGGCACGTCGGCTTCGTTGGCGGGGGTCCCGGGGTCGCCCGGCACGACGCGCAGCCGCGCGGAGCCGATCGAGCGGGCAGGCCGGCCGTTCGCGTCGGGCGTGCCGACGGTGACGTGGCTCGACCGTTGTGCGGGCGGGGCGCAGGAGCCGAACGAGAGCGGGGGCCCGTGGGTCTCGTTCGGGGCTGTGCACTGCCCGAACGCGGGCACGAGCGACACCCGTAGCGGGCCGGCGCTCTTCGGACGGGGGTAGCCGCCGTGGTCGAACCGGGTCGCGAACAGGCGATTGGTGCCGTCGAGCTGCTGCACGAAGATCACGTCGGCCTGCCCGGCGAGCCCGGCCGCCACGCGCTGGCTGCTGCCCGCGACGGCGCCCGCGCCAGACTCGGTGAAGCGCAGGGACTCCGGCGCCGACCAGCTTTCGCCGGTCGGCCGGCGCGAGACCTTCACGTCGAGGTCACCGCCCTGCGGCGAGGCGTTGTCCTCGTACACGACCGTCGCGGTGCCGGCGGCGTCAACGGCGATCCGCGGTCTGACCGCGTTGCGATCGCTCCCCTCGGGCGAGACGTGCTGGGACGGGCTCCAGCCCGAAGCGGTGAGCTCCGCCGCGAAGACCCCGAAGTGGCCGGCGAAGGACTGCCAGGCCGCGGTCACCCGTCCCTGTGGGTCGGCGGCGGCCACCACGAACCGTGCCTGGCCATCGGACTGCACGGAGATCGGCGCGGCGGCGTCCGGCGTCGCGCTCGCGCGGGCCCAGGTCGCGGCCATGATCACGGGTGCGCTCGGCGATGGACTGCCGCCGGGCGGCAGCGTGTCCTCCGAAAAGGCGATCGTCGCACTACCCGCGTCGTCGATCACTATCGCGTGCCCGACGTTGTCGACGGTGTTCGGCCCCGAGACCTGAACCTCCGGGCCGAAGCCCGTCTCGCCCGCCAGCCGCCGTTTCGCGTAGACGTGGCGCACCGGCAGGGCGGGGTTGCTGTTGTCCGTTCGCGTGTAGGCGATCACGACGTCGCCGCCGGCGTTCACTGCCAGCTGCGGGGAAGCCCCGTTTGCGACGATTTCGTCCGCGGCCCACACGCCCGTCCCGGCCTCCCGGCGCGCGAACACGATGTCACCTACGAATCCCGCTACGCCGACGGCATAGCCGTTGCCGGCACCGTCGACGGCCACCTGCGGCGGCTCGCCGGCACATTCCGCGCCACCAGCGCACAGCGCGGTCGTCGCGGCATCGGGGCCTGCCGCGCCGGCCGGCCACCCGGTCGCAACGGTGACCTGCCTCGCGCCCGGGTCCCGAAACTGAAACACGCCCAAGGTGCCGCCGTCGCTCCCGGATGAAAGGCCCGGAGCGGGAGAAGTGTCGATCGAGCCAGTGGGGGTCCCCACTGAGGCGGGCGTGGTCCACGCGGCGCCGTGGGCACGGCGGATCGCGTAGGCGTCGCCGACC
>JBOGZM010000405.1:0-5328 GCA_050697255.1 Solirubrobacterales bacterium | reverse complement strand
CGTTCTTCACGGCGTACTTCTTCGTCCGCGTCGTGCAGGGCGTGGACTGGCCACCCGAGCCGTTCGAGTTCCCGGTTGCGGTCGCGAGCATGAACACCGCGGTCCTGCTGGTGTCGAGCGGCACCGTCCACTGGGCGCTGCACTCGATCAAGAAGGGGAACCGTCGCGGGCTGCAGGTCGGCCTGGCGGTGACGTTCATGCTGGGCACGATGTTCCTCATCACCCAGGTCAACGAATACTTCAAGGCCGGCTTCTCGATCCAGGACGGTGCGTTCGCCTCCGTGTTCTACGGGCTCACGGGGCTGCACGGCGCGCACGTGTTCGTCGGCCTGACCCTGCTGGCGATCATGAACATCCGCACCGCACGGGGGCACTTCACGCCGGACTCCCACATGGGCGTCGAGGCCGCCGGGATCTACTGGCACTTCGTCGACGTGATGTGGATCATCGTGTGGTTCACCATCTACATTTTGTAGAGGAGCACGCGAGGAAAGCGAGGCAGCGATGATCAACCCGCTGAGGTCCGAGGAGGACGCATTCCGGTTCACGGTGATCGTCGTGGCCCTCCTGGCTCCCGTCGTGATCGTCGCGCTCTTCAGCACGACGGCCGCGCTGGCCCTCGCCGGCGGCATCGCGGTCGGGCTGGTGGTCGGGCTCTTCGCCCTGAAGCGCAAGGAGCCGCAGGCCAAGGCGACGCTGCGGCCGCGCCCCGACGACGGGACCCACCGGATCCTCGTGGTCGCCAACGAGACGCTCTCGGGCCGGGGCCTTCGCGCCGAGATCTCCGGCCGCTCACACGGCCGCCACACCGACCTCCGCGTCGTATGCCCGGCCCTGAACAGCAAGATCAGGCACTGGACGAACGAGGAGGACGAGGCCCGCGCGGACGCTCAGCAGCGCCTCGAGCGGCTGCTGGCAGGCCTGCGAGGCGAGGGGCTCGAGGCCCGGGGAGACATCGGCGAGGACGATCCCGTCCAGGCTATGGAGGACGCGCTGCGGCGGTTCCCCGCCGACGAGGTGATCATCTCAACCCACCCGCCCGGGCGTTCGAACTGGCTCGAGCACGACGTCGTGCACCGCGCGCAGGAGCGCTTCGACCTCCCCGTCACGCACGTGGTTGTCGACCTCGAGCGCGAGCGGGCCAGCGCCGGAGCATAGGAACCGCCGCCTGACGTGCGGGCGCCGCACCTGCGTGCGGCGCCGGTTACCTGACGGTCAGGGTGCCCGTCATCCCGGCCTGCTCGTGGCCGGGGACGCTGCAGTAGAAGGTCTGCTTGCCGGGCTTCAGGTCGGCCGTGATCGTGGAGGTCTTGCCGCCCTGGACGATCTCGCCCTCGGGGCCTCCCTTGAGCGCGATGTTGTGCGGCACGGACGAGTCGTTCTGCGACTCGATCGTGACCTTGCCGGCCTTCGCCTCGGCGTTCTCGAACCGGTAGGCGAGCTGGCCGTTCGCATCCGTCGGGATTTGCAGGGTGTTCTGGCCGTCCGCCTGCGCGGTCCCGGACGGCCCGCCTCCGCCCCCGGAGCCCCGCTTGCCGATCGCGTCGGCGACATACGCCGCGACCGCGTCCGCGTCCGCGCCCTCGACCAGGTTGGCCGGCATCTGCCCGCCCTGCGGGAGCGCGATCTGATTCCTGACGACGCCCTCGACGGTGCTGCGGCCCAGCCCGTCGGCGATCGACTGCTTGAAGGCGAGGTCGAGGTTCGGCCCCTGGACGCCCTTCGTCCCCGCGTTCTCGAGGATGTGGCAGGCACCGCAGCGCTGCGTGAACAGCTCCTTGCCGCGCGCGAGGTCGGGCTGCTCGTCCCCGCCACAGCCGGCGGCCACGAACAGCGTCCCGGCGGCCAGCGCGGCGGCGACCCAGGGGGCTCGGATCCGTGCGTCAGGCATCAGCGGTCGGGCATTATCCGCATTCGCGCGGTCGTTTGCCAACTGGTAACCGCCCCGCGCGGTATGCGAAGAAGGGTTTGCTCGTGGATGGGACGCAGGACAGCTCAGGCATCCTTGCGGATCTGGCGCCGGACTCACGGCGCGTGATCGTCACGTTCGGCGGCCTGCAGGGCGAGGTGTCGGCCGTGGGCCCGGCGGCAGACGGCCGGGGACCGCCGCCGGTGTTCGAGTTCGCGCGATCCCTGGGCTCGGCGCCCGTCAAGACCATCTTCCTCAGGGATCACGCCGGCGCCTGGTACCACCGGGGCGTTGCCGGCGTGGGCCCCGACATCGCCTCGGTGGCGGAGCGCCTGCGCGCCTTTACCGCCGGCCAGGGCGAGGTGGTGATGGTGGGGAACTCCGCCGGAGGCTACGGCGCGCTGCTGTTCGGCGCCCTGCTCGGATGCGAGGTGCACGCGTTCGCCCCACAGACCTTCATCGACCCCGGGCTGCGCGAAGCGCACGAGGACACGCGCTGGGAGAGCTACGTCCGCGCGCTCGGTGTCGAGATGGACGCAGCCTACGCGGACCTGCTGCCCGTGCTGGCCGCAAGCAGCGGCCGGTTCCACGTCTACTACCCGTCCGACGACCGGATCGACGCGGTGCACGCCGAGCGGCTCGGGGAGCTGTCGCAGGTCACCCTCCACCCATCTGAGTACGGCGGCCACGGGCTCGTGAAGGCATTGCGCGCGTCCGGCTGGCTGCGGTCGTTCGTGGATGCGCTCGTCAGCGGCTCGCGCCCGCCCGCCCCACCGCGAACCATCCTGCCCTCGCACACGGAGGGCCCTGGAATGGTGTGCGACCTGGTGCCCGGCGCCGGCCGGCTGACCGTCACCTTCGGCGGGCTGGGCGGCGGCCTGGGCGTGTGGCGGTCGCAGCTGGCCCGGTGCCCGGCTCCGGCCCGGCGCAACGCCGTCCACGTCCGGGACCATGCCGGCGCCTGGTACCACAGGGGAGTCGCCGGAGCGGGCGAGGACGTCGACGCGGTGGCCGAACGCCTGCGCGAGCTGGCCGGAGGGGTGGATCGCGTCGTGATGCTGGGCAGCGCGGCCGGCGGCTATGCGGCCCTCCTCTTCGGCGCTTTGACGGGCGCCGAGGTGCACGCCTTCTCGCCCCTGAGCTTCATCGATCCCGACCTGCGGGCGGCTCACCGCGACACGCGCTGGGCCGCGCGCGTGGAGGACCTGGGAGCGGACATGGACCGCCGCTACGCGGACCTCTTGCCCGTGCTGGCTGCGAGCGACGGGCGCTTCCACGTCTACTACTCGTCTCGGGACCCGTTGCAGGCGCTGCATGCCGAACGCCTCGGCGAGCTGGCCCAGGTGACGCTGCATCCGTTCGACCACGACGGGGAGGACCTGGCCGGCGAGCTGCGATCCAGCGGCTGGCTGGGCTCGTTCCTCGCCGGCCTCCCGGCGGGCGACGATACCCCGGCCCCGTAGGACCCTCTGGAAGCCGGAGAGGGGACTCGAACCCCTGACACCTGCCTTACAAGGGCAGTGCTCTACCACTGAGCTACTCCGGCCCGGCTGCCAAGCGTAGCGCCGCGGCTGGCCTGTGCGAATCGGACCCGCAGGGCTATGGTTGTCACGCAAGCCTCCAGGGAGGTCGGGATGCAAAGAGTGGCGAGGCAGGTCTATGCGATCGCGGTAGGTGTGGCGCTCCTTGCCTTGGCTGCCGGTCCTACACAGGCGGCCTTCCCGGGCAAGAACGGCAGGATCGCGTTCAACACCAGCGAGAGCGATGGGGTGCTTCCCCGAGGTCGGAAACGAGGCGCTGCTCTCGATGAATCCCGATGGCAGTGACGTCCAGTCGCTCATCGGCGGCGGGTGTGACCCTTACTGGTCGGCCGACGGCGCCCGGCTTGTGCTCGAGTGGGCGGATGAGTCCCGCTTTGAGGGAGACGCCGACATCGTGACGTCCGCCGCCGATGGCTCGAGCCGAACGACGGTGGCCCTCGCCGGCTACAACCCGGCCTGGTCGCCCGATGGCCAGAGAATCACTACGACTGCGTTGTCGGTCTCTGCGTCGGCAATGCCGACGGCACGGGCTTCCGGGTGCTGGTACAGCCGATTCCGGGTCCGAACCGTGCCGACTTCCAGAACGCAGCGCAGTTCTGCAAGGCGGAACGGGCCTTCTGGGGCAGGGAGACGTTCGAACAGCGCTACGGCGGGCGAGGGAACGGGGTGGGCCCGTGCGTCCGCGCCAGCCGCTGAATACCGCTTCCTAGCGCCGCAGGGCGCCGGCCCGACTCGGCG
The DNA here is from genome assembly GCA_050697255.1 of Solirubrobacterales bacterium. GTDB lineage: Bacteria > Actinomycetota > Thermoleophilia > Solirubrobacterales > JBBDJG01 > CAVSXO01. The sequence goes on along the minus strand of JBOGZM010000405.1, from coordinate 1,140 downwards.
AATGTCCTGTAACCGCCTCGTCAACGGCGGGGTACCTCCTTACTGCACCGTGGACCTCCAGCGCGCCCATCAGATTGCCCGTGAGCGCGGGCCCGTGATGCCCGTCTACTGGGTCGTCCGGGCGATCCTGCAGCCGTTCTTCCACGCCTACTTCCGGCTGCGGCGCATCGGGCTCGAGCACGTGCCGAAGGAGGGCCCGGTGCTGATGGCCGCCAATCACCGCAGCTTCTCGGACCCGTTCATGATCGGCTGCTGCCTTGGCCGCCCGCTGCATTTCGTCGCGAAGGTCGAGCTGTTCGACAAGCGCTGGAAGGCATGGCTGCTGCTGGCCCTGGGCGCCTTCCCGATCCGTCGCGGCGGGTCCGACGAGGAGGCGATGGAGACGGCCCGCGTGATCCTCGAGCGCGGCGGGGCCGTCGGCATCTTCCCCGAGGGCACCCGCGTGCGGCCCGGCCCGCTCGGCGAGCCGAGGCGGGGCGTCGGGCGGTTGGTGCTGGAGACAGGGGCACCCGTCGTGCCCGTTGCGGTCCTGGGAACCGAACGGCTGCGTCGCGGCTGGCTGATCCGCCCGGGGCACGTGACGATCCGTTGCGGGCGCGCGCTGACGTTCCCGCGGCCGCTGGATCGCGAGCCGCGCCAGTCACTGGCGCAGGAGATCTCGAAACGGGTGTGGTCGTGCATCTCGCTCCAGTGGGAGTGGCTCGGCGGCCTGCAGCCGATCCGCCATCCCGTCGTGGTCGGGGCGGGCAGCTGGGGTACGGCCGTTGCCACGCTGCTGGCCCGGTCGGGCGCCACCGTACAACTGGTCTGCCGCACGCCGGAGCAGGCGCGCGACCTCGGCATCACCCGCACCAACCCCGGCTACCTGCCGGGCATCGAGCTGCCCGAGGGGGTGCAGGTCAAGATCGCGACGGAGCTGTGCTGGGACCAGGTCGACCTCGTTTGCCTCGCCGTCCCCTCGCAGGCCCTCGAGGACGCGCTCGAGTCGGTGTGCGCGGACATGCCTGGGCACGTCGGCGTGCTGGTCCTGTCGAAGGGACTCGTCGCCCCGGCCGGCACGGCGCCCACAGCGCACGTCCTGGACCGGGCCGGTCAGCGGCCGGTGGCATGCCTGGGCGGGCCCGCGCACGCGGGCGAGGC
>JBOGZM010000404.1:0-3426 GCA_050697255.1 Solirubrobacterales bacterium | reverse complement strand
ACCACCACCTGGACGGGCGCGGCCAGCGCGGCGATCGTCAGCGGGATCACGAGCGCGGTGCGGACGTAGCGGCTGCGGTCCCCGTTCAGCCAGCGCCAGGCGTAGGCGCCCGCGACCAGCAGCCCGGCGACCAGGTAGCCCGCGAGATACATGTGCGTCAGCTCGGGCCACAGATGGGCGTTGCCGAAAAGCGCCCCCCAGGGGTCGACATCGACCACCTCGCCGCCGCGCAGCTCGAAGCCCTGCGGGTGGTTCATCCAGGCGTTCACCGAGATCACAGTCAGCGACCCCGAGATGCCGGCGATCGCGACGGGGATGCCCGAGAGGAAGTGCATGCGCGGCGAGAGGCGGTCCCACCCGTACACGTAGATCGCGATGAAGATCGCCTCGAGGAAGAAGGAGAAGGCCTCGAGCGAGAACCCGAGCCCGAAGACGTCGCCGAAGCGGCCCATGAACCCGGGCCAGAGCAGGCCCATCTCGAAGCTGAGGATCGTCCCTGTCACGACGCCTGCCGCGAACAGGGCGATCATGACCTTCGACCAGCGGCGCGCCAGTGTCCGGTAGAGAGGGTCGCCCGTGCGCAGCCAGAGCCACTCGCAGAAGAGCACCATCGCCGGGAAGGCGATCCCGAAGCAGACAAGCGGGATGTGGATCGCGAACGAGAGCGCTTGCATCTGGCGCGCCTCGAGCAGGTATTCCTGATCGACGGGCTCGAGTGCTACTGCGACAAGCGCGCCGGCGTCCATTCAGCCCGGCCAGCACAGGCGTGGTGCCGGTTGCACCATACCCTCCTCAGCCAGCCTCGTTTCGAAACGAGCCCCCGCGCTGCCGGCGCACGATCGGATCGCGATGCTCTCCGATCGGGCCGCTCGGCCGGGGATAGCGGGCCAGCAGCTCCCGCGTGCCGCCCGGCTCGCGCACCTCGACTTCAACCAGATCGCCGGTCAGCGTGACGAAGTTGTACGAGGGATGGGCGTAGCCGCGCACTCGGTGCGTGGACGCAGTGCCGGAGTGGACCAGGAACAGTTCGCCCACCGGCCACACGTACGGCACGTGCCGGTGGCCGCCGAGCACGATGTCCACTCCTACCGAGCGCAGGATCTCGAGCGCGTCGCCGGCATCCCAGACCTGGTTGCGATCCCGCCCGGTCCCCGGAATCGCCACCAGGTGGTGGTGCATGACGAAGATGCGCAGCGCCGCTGAGCCGGAGAAAGAGTCGAGGATCCAGCCATAGAGCTCTCGCCCAATCTCACCGTCGTCGAGATCCGGCTTCGAGGAGTCCACGCAGACCACCTGCACTTTGCCTTCCGGCGCCTCGAATGTGTGGGCGTGGGCGCGCTCTCCGAACAGGTCCTCGAAGTGCAGATAGCCGACGCTGCGCGCGTCGTGATTGCCAGGCACATAGACGACCTCTCGGGCCTCGATCCCGTCGAGCCGCTGGCGCGCGTACTCGAACTCCTCCCGGTAGCCGGCGGCGGTCAGGTCACCGGCGACCACGACCAGGTCAGGGTCCTCGGCGTTGATCTCCGCGATGGCCGCGTCGAGCAGCCGCTCCTCGAAGCGCGGGTCGAGCACGTGGATGTCCGAAAGCTGCGCGATTCGCATCAGCTGCCAACCCTCGCGGCCTGTGATACCTGGGCCTCCAGCTCGTGTCTTGCCAGCAGCGCCGCACCGAGGACACCCGCGTTCGGCCCATGGCGAGCGAGTCGGATCTCGGTGCTCTCCCCCACTCCGGGAACCACGAAGCGCCGGGCGGTCTCACGCGCCGGCCCGAGCAACATGTCTCCGGCGGTTGCGACGCCACCGCCGATCACGACCAGCTCGGGATCGAAGACGTTGATGGCGTTCGCAATCCCGACGCCGAGGCGCTCGCCGAGCAGCTTGATCAACGCGCACGCATGTTCGTCTCCCTGCTGGGCCGCTGCGACCACCGCGGCTCCGTGCACGGGGTGCTCCGCTGCCTCCCGGCCGAGCGCAGATTGCGGCTGCTCGCGCGCGAGCGCAGCCCCGAGCGCGTCGAGCGCCCGCCCGGATGCAAGCGACTCGAGCGACCCGGGCTGCGGGAAGCTTTCCGCGGCTGGGGCTCCATGCTCCAAATCGAGACCGATCAGCGTGTGGCCGAATTCACCTGCACCACCCGTCGCGCCGCGGTAGATGCGCCCGCCCATCACGATCCCTCCCCCGACACCTGTCCCCAGCGTGAACATCACGAGATCGCGCGACACCATCCGCGCGCCCTCGTGAGCCTCGGCCAGGGCGGCACAATTGGCGTCGTTGTCCACGAACACGGGCAGGTCGAGCCGCTCCTGCAGGACCGTCCTGAGTGGGACATCGGCGAGCTCGATGTTGACGGTCGACTTCACTCTCCCGGTCGTGAATTCGACCACCGAGGGCACTCCCACGCCGACTGCGGCTGGGTCGAGGGTGCGGGCGAACTCCACCGCCTGGACGATCTCATCGATCAGGGCCTGGCCACCGGCGGCTGCGGTGGGCATGATGCGGGGACCTTCGAGCCCAGCTTCGGAGAGCGACGCCACGGAGATCTTCGTCCCGCCCACGTCGACGCCGATCAGCGGCCTGCTCATGACGACGCCTGGGCGGGAAGGCCACCGGCCGCCGCCGGGTCGAGCAGCACGGTCACAGCCCCGGAGGTGGGCGCCACGAGGCTCGCGGGAACATCGCGATGGGCAGGCTCGGCGACCGATCGCGCGACCGCCTCAGCCTTCTCTGCCCCCGTCGCCAGGAACAGCACCTCGCGCGCCGCGTTGATGACGCGGAGCGTCAGTGTCACCCGCGGGACCCAGGGAGGGAATCCCGGTCGCGGGACGCACACGACAAGCCGCTCGCGCTCCTCCAGGGCAGGCTGGCCCGGAAAGAGCGACGCGCAGTGGCCGTCCGGCCCGATGCCGAGCAGCACGAGGTCGAGCACCGGCGGGTCGCCGGCGAACGCCGCGAGCAGCAAGCGCTCGTAGGCCGAAGCGGCCTCATCCGGGCCGCGCTCCGCCTCCATGCGCCACACATCCGGCTTCGCGCCGGTCAGCCGGTCGAGCAGCGTGCCACGCACCATGCCGAAGTTCGACCGCCTGTCCTCGGGTGGTACGCAGCGCTCGTCGCCGAACCAGAGCGTCGCGCCGGACCACGCGACGTCCATGATGGCGAGCCGCTCGTAGGCAGCGCGCGGGCTCGAACCGCCGGCGAGCGCCACGTGACCACCCCCGGAGACGGCGCCGGCGATCCGCTCTGCGGCCGCACCGGCGGGATCGTCCAGGACGAGCGTCTCTCTCACTGGACTAGACATGTGCGCCCGGCAGATGCCAGCGGCGCGGCGCGATCAGCTCGTGGATCGTTTCCGGCCCCCACGACCCGGGCTCGTAGATTTCCAGGGGCGGCGGATTCTCGAGCACCGGCGCCGACACCTCCCAGAGC
>JBOGZM010000403.1:0-6830 GCA_050697255.1 Solirubrobacterales bacterium | reverse complement strand
GGATACCACAACGCGCTGTATGGCACCTATCTGCACTCCTGGTCAAGCAGATGGCGTGACGTCGACGGTGACGGAGTGTTCCAATGGGAGGGTGGACTGATCCACACCGACCAGCAGTCGACGGACCCTGGCGCCCCCGACTACGCCGTTCCCGGAGTGCCGCCGAACTTCGATCAGTTCGGGATTGCCTCCCCAGCAGTGATGCGTGAGAGCGTCACGGGGCCGCCGGTCTCGATAGCGAACGACTCGACCTATGTCCTTGGCAAGGGGGTCGACTTCCTGACGGCAAGGGAAGGCGAGGACAGCAAGCCGTGGTTCCTGTACCTGGCCCCGCATGCCCCCCATGAGGTGGTGGCAGTGGCAAACGGAGATTCGACCACTTCACCTCCTAAGAACAGCGAGCGCTGGGGCACCGATGCGTGGCATCGCATGACCAACGGCACACCGTATGCCGGCGCCGACGTGCGGGGCTATGACCCCCCGCCCGAAACAGAAATGAGCGACAAGCCGAATTGGGCACGCTACTGGAGCTTCAGCAACACGCCGGACGACAAGGACAACAGGGCGATCTTCGAGCGAGTGGTCGACGGGGTGGTGTACCCGGGTCTCCAGAAGCAGGCGCTCAGGACCCTCATGCATCTCGACGATCAGATCGACCTGCTGCTCGCCAAGCTGGAGGAGACCGGCGAGGCCGACGACACGCTCGTGTTCTACATCTCGGACAACGGCCACATGTGGCGGGAGCACGCGGAGGTCCCGGGTGACTGCGTCGACTCGACGGAGCCGGGTTACGACGAGGTTTTCAGGCCGGAGGAGTGCGGTCCCACGGGCAAGGGCAAGCCTTACCTCGAATCGATCAAGGTGCCGCTCTTGGCCCGCTGGCCGGACAACCCGGGCATCTCATCCGGATACACCGACCCGACGAGACTGGTGGGGAACATCGATCTGCCCACGACCGTGATGGACGCGGTCGACATCGTGCCGGCCGGCACCACCGCCGAGCCCGTACTCGACGGGCGCTCCCTGCTCGACTCATGGACTCGCGACTGGCTGCTGACGGAGGGGTGGATCCAGAATGTCGTTCCGGACTGGCGCTCGCTGGTGAGCAACACGACGCAGTTCATCAAGGTCGACGACCATCCAGAAACGCCGCAGGACGACAGCTTCCTGGAGTGGTACGACCTCACCCAGGATCCCCTGGAGTTCGACAACCTGTACGGGCCTGGGGGCCAGTACGACCTCCCCGCGCAGGAACCTGCCCCGCCGCTCGCGCTGCTCGACCAGTACTCCACCTGTAGCGGGCCGAGCTGCCCCTAGAAATCGTCTAGTGCGCAGCGCCCGACCGGTGCTTCGCGAAGAGCGCGAGCGCATAGCGTCCGGCGGGGTGGTCTCGCGCGCGCTCGATGAGCGCCGCGGTGTGGGACGGCAGGGCGTCGGGCTGGGGGAGCGTGACGCCGTACACGGGCGGCACGACGACCGCGGCGGACAGCGCCGCGAAGGTCAGGTCGGCGGCGCCGAAGCGCTCGCCGCAGAGGTGCTTGCGGCCGTCCGCGAGCAGCTCCGCGACGAAGTCGAGCTCGTGCCAGACCGCCGCCTCGTCCGCGCCCTCGATGCCCGGACGGATGCCGAGCTCGCGCCGGGCCCAGCGCACGGCGAGCGGCCACCCGAAGCGGAGCGCGCGATCCTCCCAGGCCGGGACCCCCTGGTTGTTGAAGCGCAGCATCAGCTTGCGCTGGCGGAGCATGTGGGTGTACATCAGCCGCCGGCCCGTCGGCCCGAGCCGCTCGTCGAGACGCTGGCAGAGCCGCTCCACCTCGGCACGCTCGCCCGGATCGGCGGGGAACAGCCGGTGCACCGGTGGCGTGCGCTCGTCGACCCAGGCGAGGATGTCATCCGACTCGCCGAGCGCGCCCGCGGGGGTCACCAGGACCGGGACCGTGGCCCCGCCGCCCGCCCGCCGCGCCGCGATCCTGTGGATCCCCTGGACGTGACGCTCCTCGCGATAGGGGATTCCGGCCCGCTCGAGCGCCCACCGCGCCTTCTCGCAGTAGTGGCTGATCGGGATCGTGACGAGCCGCAGCACCGCGCGGCCAGGATACGGCGGCACGCGCGCGACCGTGCTATAAGCAGGGCGACGTTCGACGCCGGGCCGTTGCCAGAGCCGCGGAAGGGAGAGGCTGCGCTCATGGGACATCGACTGCGAGCAGTTCCAGTGGCTGCGGCCATCTTCCTGCTGGCCGCCGCGCCGGCGGCCGCGGCGCCGCCCGCCGGCTTCAGCGAGCAGGTCGTGACATCCGGTCTGAGCAGCCCGACGGCAATCGCCTTCCTGCCCGACCGGAGGCTGCTCGTGACCGAGAAGGGCGGAGCACTCAAGCTCGTGCAGGGCGGGAGCGCCACGACGCTCACCACGATCCCGGTGTGCACGGGGTCCGAGATGGGTCTGCTCGGGATCGCCCCGCACCCTGACTTCCAGACCAACGGCCTCGTCTTCCTGTATCGCACCAAGCCGGCGCCTGGTGGCTGCGGCAGCGCGACTGGCCGCTTCAACCAGGTCGTGACCGTGCAGATGTCCGGCAACACGGTGGTGCCCGGCAGCCTCACCGAGCGGCTCACCGGCATCCGGACCGACAACGGCAACCATGACGGCGGCACGCTGCGCATCGGGCCGGACCAGAAACTCTGGGTGTCGGTCGGCGACACCGGCCTCGGGGACAGCGGCCCACCGGGGGCGTCCACGAACCCATACTCCCAGGACCGCGCAGCGCTCGAGGGCAAGGTGCTGCGGCTGGAGCTCGATGGCATCACGCCGGCTGCCGGCAACCCCTTCATCGGAGTGGCCGGCACGCGGCCCGAGGTGTTCGCCTTCGGCTTCCGCAATCCGTTCCGGATGAGCTTCGACCCGCAGACCGGTCGCCTGTGGGCGGGCGACGTCGGTCAGAACACGATCGAGGAGATCGACATCGTGCAGGCCGGTGGCAACTACGCGTGGCCGCACTGCGAGGGCACGCTGCCGCCCGGGTGTCAGGCCGCCGCCACGCCCGGCCCGGTCATCGACCCCGTGTTCGAGTACCCGCACACGGGCTCCGGCGTGGTCGGGCGCTCGGTCACCGGCGGTGCGTTCGCGACGCCCAGCTTCGGGCCGCTCGGTGGCCAGTACTTCTTCGGCGACTACATCGCCAGCAAGCTGTGGGTCGCGGTGCCCAACGCGGCGCGTGACGACATCGGCACCCCGATGGACTTCGTGACGGACGCGGCCGGCCCGGTGGACATCGTGTTCGGCCCAGACGAGGCGCTGCACTACGTGGCGATCAACGTGGGCCAGGTGCGCCGGGTCGTGCCCGGCTACCCGCGGCCGAGGAGCGCGAGCCCGGTGCGGGTCTCGCTCGTGCCGGCGTACCAGCCGTGCACCTCTCCCGACCGCACCCACGGCCCCCCGCTGGCGTTCGGCTCCTGCAACCCGCCGCTGGAGCACTCGGCCCGGCTCACGGTCGGCACCCCTGACGCGAATGGAAGCACCGCGAACTCATCGGGCTTCGTCCGCCTGAGCACCATCGTCGGAGACTCCGGCACGCCCGCCGACGAGGCCGACGTGCGGCTCCGTTTCCAGCTCACCGACGTGCGCCGGCGCTCCGACCTGGGCGACTACACGGGCGAGCTCCGGGCGAGTGTCCCGACCCGGATCACCGACAAGGACAACCCACCCCCTGCGGGTGGCGCATCCGACGGCACCGTGTCGGACGACCCGTTCGCGTTCACGGTGGCGTGCGCCACCACGTCCGACACGTCCATCGGGTCGACCTGCGCCGTCACGACCACCGTGGAGGCGGTCATACCAGGCGCGATCAAGGAGGGCATACGCGCCAACTGGCAGCTGGGCCAGGTCGAGGTCTTCGACGGCGGCCCCGACGACGACGGGGACACGGCGCCGAACACGCTGTTCGCCAAGCAGGGCTTGTTCGTCCCGTAACGGTCCGTGACACCGGGCCCGTCAGCGTCCGGGGGCCACGGCAGCAGGAGTCGAGCCATCGCCGGTCGTTGCACGGTTCCCCACGACCCGAGTGGGTATAACCTCACAGAGGATTCCCCGCCATGGGAGGGAGGGTCATATGACGATCGAGAGGAAGCTGCTGCTCCCGCCGGCCCTTGTCCTCGCTGCGCTAGCTGTTGTGGCGACGGCCCAGCTGGCAGGCGCATCGCACCCGCGACCCAGGTCGGCCAGCCCCCTGAAGATCGCGCTGGTGCCCGCCTACGAGCAGTGCACCGCGCCGAACAGGACGCACGGTCCCCCGCTGGCGTTCGGCTCCTGCAACCCGCCCGCCCAGATCTCCGACCACCTGACGGTCGGCACGCCGGACGCCAACAGCGCCGCGGCAAAGGCGGTCGGGTCGTTCACCTTCAAGGTGAAGACAGACTCGGCCGGGCGCTCGGCCTTGCTGATCTCGCTGAACATCTCGGACGTCCGCTGCAAGCCCGGCACGGCTGCCTGCGGCAGCGCGAACGCCGCGGACGGCCCCGACTACACCGGCGAGCTGGAGAGCAACGCGACGATCCGGATCACGGACCACTTCAACGCCGTCACTGCGGGCGGTGGCACGGATCCAGGGACCGTCGTGGACATACCGTTCCCGGTCAATGCGATCTGCACGAGCACGGCCGATACCTCGGTCGGCAGCACCTGCACGGTCAGCAGCACCGCGACGCAACCCGGAATACCGAACCAGGACTGGTTCAACGGTAAGCGGGTCGTAGTCGAGATCACCGAGATCCACGTCTTCGACGGGGGCGCGGACGGTCACGTCGGGACCGGGGACAACACGCTCTTCATGACACAGGGCATCTTCATTCCGTAAGGGGGAGGAGTCATGACCATCAAGAAGGCAGTCCCGCGTCCGGCTCTCGCCCTCGCCGCACTCCTGGTGCTGGTGGCGGCCCAGCTCGCCGGCGCATCGCACCCGCGACCGAAGGCGGCGAGCCCCGTGAAGGTGTCGGTCGTGCCCGCTTACGAGGAGTGCACCGCGCCGAACAGGACACACGGGCCCCCGCTCGCATTCCCATCGTGTAGCCCGCCCGTGCCGGCCTCCGGCTACCTGACGGTCGGCACGCCCGACGCGAACGGCGCCCCGGCGAACTCGGTTGGCTCGGTCCGGCTCCGCGTGATCGTTGGTCAACCGGGCCCGCCCGACGACTCGGATGTCCAGATCTCGACCGCCATCACGGACGTCCGCTGCAAGACCGGTGTGAGTGCCTGTGGCAACGCGAACGCCACGGACGGCCCCGACTACACGGGCGAGCTGGCGGGCAACGCGACGATCCGGATCACCGACCACAACAACGCGGCCGACCCCGGCGGTGGCACCGACCCGGCGACGGTGGTGGACATCCCATTACCCTTCACGGTTTCCTGCGTGAACACGTCCGACACGTCGATCGGAGGCTTCTGCGGGATTCCACCGCCGCCGTGCTTGGGCTGCTTCTCCCGCCTGGAGGGACATCGCACCGTCGTCGAGATAACCCAGATCCGGATCTTCGACGGCGGCCCTGACGGCGTGGCCGCGACCGAAAACAACACGCTCTTCGCGGTGCAGGGCATCTTCATCCCGTAAAGGTTCGCGTTCGGCTGGCGGCTCTTGCCTTCGCCGCCCTCGCGGCGCTGGCGGGGCCCAGCCGGCCCGCGGATCACATCCGCGACGCATGCCTCCGACTTTCTGACCGTCGGCACGCCCGACGTGAACGGTGCGGCCGCCCGCCTGGTCGGAACTCGCCGAATGAGGCTGCGGAGCAGGGAGTCGAACCCCGACCTCCGGGACCAAAACCCGGCGTCCTACCGTTAGACCACTCCGCAAGGAGTCCGGGCCTAGCTTAGACCCGGGACCGGGACGCTAGGAGTCGTCTTCGGCGCTCGTGCGGCCGCGGCGCGCGTGCATAACGTCCTGCGGCCGGCGCGGCACCCGGCCGCTCTCCGCGCCCGGCTCGAAGACCGGCGCGCTGGGCGCGCGGATGCCCAGCACGCGCATCGCTTTCAGCCCCAGGCCGAGGCGCTCGCGGCCGTCGGTCGAGTTCACGTCGAGCCCGGTCAGCTCCCTCACGCGCTCGAGCCGGTACCGGATCGTGTGGCGGTGGGTGAAGAGCTGCTTGTACGTCGCGGCCATCGAGCCGTCGTTGGCCAGAAAGGTCTCGAGCGTCAGCACGAGCTCCGTCCCATACTGCTCGTCGTAGCCGATCAGCGGCGAGATCGTGTCCGTGTAGAAGCGCTCCAGCTCGGCCGGGTCGTCGCTCATCGCCGGCAGCAGCAGCCGGTAGGCACCGGTGTCCTCGAACGACAGCAGACGGGAATCGGGGTCCTGGTCGTCCGGGAAGGCGACGTTTGCCGCCAGCAGGGCCTCGGAGGCGGCGCGGTGCAGATCCATGGGGTCGACCGCCATGCGGCTGCGGCCGGCCACGACGGCGAACCCGGGCATCGCGTCGTCGACGGCCCGCAACACCGCCTGGGCAGCGCGGCGCCCGAGCGCGTCGTCGGGGCTCGGCACGATCACCGCAAGATGCTCTCCGCGCAGCGCGGTCAGCGATCCAGGCGCCACTCCGCGTGCGCCGCGCCCCACGATCGTGAGCGCGCGCGCTTGCCAGTCACCCTCGGCCGGCACGCGCGGCTGGATCCGCAAGGCCAGCACGCTGCCGCCGTTCTCGAGGTCCACGCCCAGCTCCTTGCCGCGCGCGATCAGGTCGCGCCGATCGTCGACCTGGCCGTCGAGCACCGCCTTCACGAAGCTCCCGACCGCCGCCTCGCCGGCCCGCTCGGGCGCGCGCGTGCGCTCGACCTCGAGCGCGAGCAG
>JBOGZM010000402.1:0-3267 GCA_050697255.1 Solirubrobacterales bacterium | reverse complement strand
CATCATCGACACGCCCAAGGTCGCCCACAACACGTACCTCCAGATCCTCGCGGAGCTCGGCATCGTGGGGCTGACCCTGTTCCTGACGATCATCGGTTTCGCGATCAGCTGTGCGCTCAAGGCCGCGCGCTGGTTCGGCAACCACGGAGATACGCAGATGGAGCTGGTCGCGCGCGGCATGGTGGTCGCCCTGGTGGGTATCCTGGCGGCCGACTTCTTCATCTCGGAGCAGTTCGGAAAACAGCTCTGGCTGCTGCTCGGGCTGGGGCCCGCCCTCTACGGGGTCGCGCGGCGCACGTATCCCGAGGAGAAGGAGCTGCCCCAGCAACCAGACGTGGTGCGGGAGCTGAGGCCCGTGCCGGTCGGCAGGTAGCCCCGATGGGCCTCACCACCAAGCTGATCGGGGCGCTCGGCTCCGCGGGCAGGCCGGGACGCGAGCTGGGCGTGCGTCTCGACGTGCTGCGCTCGACCGGCTTCCGCTACGCGCGCCAGCGCCGCCGCGAGGAGGCGCTCCTGACCGCGCTCGCCAGCGACCCACGCAGGTCCGCCTACAAGGTGATCTGGCAGCACGCGGCGGACGAGGTGGGCGCCGAGCTGCGCGTGATCCACGGCGAGTTCCTCGAGCTGCGCGCCGGTGACCGGCGGGCGCGGGTGTGGCGCCACTGGGTGCCGCTCGACGACGCCGTCACGCTCCGGCTGGCGCTCGACAAGACCGCGGTGCACGAGATCCTCTCCCGCGCCGGCCTGCCCCTGCCGGAGCACGAAGAATGGGACGCCTCGAAGCTGAACGGCGCGGTCGCGTTCCTGGAGCGCTCCCCCTCTCCCTGCGTGGTGAAGCCAACGGGCGGCGCGAGCGGCTCCGGCGCGACCACCGGCGTGCGCACGCGGGACCAGCTCCTGCGCGCGCGCCTGCGGGCGGCCCGCCTGTCGCGCCGGCTGCTGATCGAGCGCCAGGCCGAGGGCGACATGTACCGGCTGCTGTTCATGGACGGCGAGCTGCTCGACACCGTGCGCCGCCGCCCGCCACGCGTGACCGGCGACGGCCGCGCGACGATCCGCGAGCTGATCGCGGCCGAGAACGCGAGCCGGCTCGACCCCGCCCATCCGGTCTCGATGCCGATCCTGCGGGTGGACCTCGACTGCCTCTTCACGCTCGAGGCGGCCGGCCTGTCCCTCGAGTCCGTGCTCCCGGAGGGGACCACGTTCGCCGTGAAGGCGGTCACGAGCCAGAACCGGGTCGAGGACAACGAGACGGTCAGGGAGCCGATCGCGCCTGCCCTGGTGGCCCAGGCCCGCGAGGCCGCGGCGCAAGTGGGGGTGCGGCTGGCCGGAATCGACTTAATAACCCCGGATTTGAGCCGATCACTAGAAGAGTCAGGCGGCGTGATAATCGAGGTCAACGGCACCCCGGGCCTTCACTACCATTATCAGGTCGCTGACGAAGCCAATGCCACGCCCGTAGCAGTCCCAATCCTCCGGCGGCTGCTCGACATCAAGGAGTGATGCCCAGCATGAAGGTCTTCGACTTCGACCCCGCCGACTACAGCGACCGCTACGCCGAGCACGGCTGGGTCCACATCAAGCAGGGGCAGAGCCCCGAGTTCCACGCCGCCCTGAAGAGCTTCGTCGACACCGAGTTCGGCTCCCGCAAGGTGGAGGGCGCGACGATCGGCGGTCAGAAGCAGCAGGCGCTGTACGAGTTCCCTTCCGAGACGGACTTCCCCGGCGAGCTGTTCGACGCCGTGGCACAGGTGTGCGGGCTGCACAGGGAGACGATGACCCTGTCGGAGCGCCACATCAAGGCCTACAACGACGATGTCCCGGCCGAGCCGGCGCCCCACAAGGACCGGTTCGCGTCCCAGGTCTCGATCGGCCTGTCGATCACGATCCCGGAGAACTCCTACCTGGTCCTGTACCCGTTCACCGACCGGGGCCGGACGCCGTTCAACATCTCGACGCACATGCGCAAGGAGCTGCCGCTCGAGGAGCGGCCCGAGAACATCGTCAAGGGAGCCGAGCGAGTCGAGATCCACGACTCGGGCGGCGACGTGATCATGTTCGAGGGATCGGCGATCTGGCACGTGCGCCACAACGCCTCGAACGCGCGCAACCTGTACCTGAAGCTGAACGACTTCAACTCGGACCCGCTCGGCGAGGACCCATCGACCGACCGGCGCCGCGAGGAGACGATGCAGCTCGTGCAGAGCGGCAACGGCGAGCTGGTCACCGCGAAGCCGGTGCTGGCGCGCAAGTTCGAGTCGGTCACCGAGCAGTACAGCCGCCTGTGGGACCACACCCGCGTGGCGGAGGTGTGGGACTCCGGCCCCGTGCCGCTCGAGGACGTCGACCTGAAGGTCCTCCAGAACCTGAACGGGCAGTCCGTGCAGGGGATCGCCGAGCAGGTGTCGGCCGAGGGCGTCAGCGCCGACCAGGTGCAGGCGGCCGTCAAGCGGCTCGCCGAGCGCGGCGTGCTGGACCTGCTTTCGTAGCCGCGCTCGACTTCCGGATTCGCCTTGGAGGGGCGGCCGCGAGGCCGTACTCGTTCCCGATCCCCTGCGCGGCCACCGATGACGCCAGGATCGGAGGCCTTTGCAGCGTCGACACGACCGCTGAGGCGCTCGTGCCCGGGATCGCCACCGAGCGCGCCCGCGCGGTCTGGGAGCTGGGCCAGGTCGAGCTTTATGACGGCGCCGGCAACGTGTTCATGCGCCAGGGGATCTTTATCCCGTAGGTCCTGCTAGCGGTGGCCCGGCAGGTTCCGGCGCGCCCGGCGCCGGCGCAGCACGCGCCGGATGCGGCCGAACACGCGCAGGCTGTTCACCAGCACGGGGCGCGGGTCCGACAGGCTCGCCACGGGGAAGTGATGGCGGTGGGCGATGCTGTGCAGCCACGAGAACCAGGAGATCTCGCCGTGGCGGCGGTACGCCGCGAACGCCCGCAGGTCGCGCATCGGGTACCACATCGTCATGCCGGCGCGATAACGGTCCACCGGCGGGAGCGCCCGGTGGGTGAGGCGGTTGTAGACGAACAGCGGCAGGTCCATGCCGGCCGCCCGCAGCAGCCCGGTGGCGGCCGTGAAGCGGTGGTTGCACTCGATCAGCTTCAGGCGCCCGTCGCGCGAGTCGCGCTTGAACTCTACGTTCCCGAGCCCGCGCAGCCTGACACCCTCGAAGAAGCGCAGCCCCAGCTCGGCGACCTCGGGGTTTCGGTCGGTGGCGTGGAAGCAGCCTGAGCCGAACCAGATCGGGTGCTGGCGCAGCTTGCGCT